>NZ_JBQKGN010000007.1:0-124183 GCF_052118785.1 Collinsella sp. LCP21S3_A9
CCGAGAGGGCGGGATGCCGTTCGAGATGAGGGTCAAGACGCCGGCGCCCGACGAGGAGACGGCGAGTTAGCCGGCAGGTCGGCATGTCAATCCTGGTCTAACAGAGCCTTATTTAATCCCCGTCCCCTTTTAAACATTGGGAAATCGAGCGTGGCAAGCGGAGGTCTTCGGGGTATAAGACGGCTAATTGTATGCCGCCTTACGAAAGGAACTCTCATGCCCAGCGTTGCCGTTCTCGCCGCCGATGGCTTTGAAACTATTGAATGCCTGACCATGGTCGACGTCATGCGTCGCGGCGGCGTGCGCGCCACGCTCGTCTCGATCATGCCCACACGCGAGGTCGTGAGCTCGCTGCAGATTCCCGTGACCTGCGATGCGCTCTTTGATGAGATCAACTTTGAGGAGTACGACTGCATCGTGCTGCCCGGCGGCCTGCCCGGAGCCACCAACTTGCGCGCCGACCAGCGTGTCTGCGATGTAGTCTGCGAGTTCGCCGCAACCAAGCACGTTGCCGCCATCTGCGCCGCCCCGTTTATCCTGGGCGAGCTTGGTCTGCTCGAGGAGCGCCGCGCCACGTGCTTCCCCGGCTTTGAGAAGAGCTTCCCCGAGGGTGCTTATACCGGCGAGAAGGTCACGCAAGACGGCAACATCATCACTGCCAGCGGCATGGCGCAGTCACTTCCCTTTGCCTTGGAGCTGCTGCGCACACTCGCCGGCGACAAGGCCGTCGAGAAGGTTGCCGAGGGCATCCAGCTATGATTTTGGCTTCGCAATCGCCGCGCCGCATAGAGCTGATGCGCGAGGCGGGCTATGACGTTCGC
The DNA here is from genome assembly GCF_052118785.1 of Collinsella sp. LCP21S3_A9. Taxonomy (NCBI): domain Bacteria; kingdom Bacillati; phylum Actinomycetota; class Coriobacteriia; order Coriobacteriales; family Coriobacteriaceae; genus Collinsella; species Collinsella sp. LCP21S3_A9. Next base: position 822 of record NZ_JBQKGN010000007.1, read on the forward strand.
GTAATTCCCGCAGATATCGACGAAACACCTTTTGATGGCGAAGCTCCGCTTACGCTTGTCGAACGCTTGGCACGCGCCAAAGCCGCTGCCGTTGCCTCCGAGCATGCCGAACCCAACGAACTGACTGTCGCAGCCGATACCATTGTCACCTTTGACGGGCAAATTTTGGGCAAGCCGGCAGACGAAGACGAGGCACGCACCATGCTCCGCGAGCTTTCGGGCCGCACGCACCAGGTGGCAACCGGCGTCTGTATCGTTAAAGCCGGCGACGCTGCAGCTCCACATGCCGCCGAAAGTCTGTCGTTTGTCGATGTGACCGACGTGACGTTCTACGAGCTTACCGAGGAGCAGATCGGGCACTATGTTGCCTCCGGCGAACCCATGGACAAGGCCGGAGCCTACGGTATCCAGGGCACAGGCGGCCGCATGCTCGTGCATGACATTTCGGGCGACTTCTACAACGTGGTGGGCTTACCCATCGCTCGCGTCGCACGCGCGATTCAAAAACTCTCGTAATTGCATCTGGCGCTGGGTATCCCCCGGCGCCTACAATTTTGCCGTACCGTACGGATCCCGACCGAGCATAAGGCCCGGCGGAAAACCGATAGGAGAAAACATGGACACCCTGCTCCAAGCCATTGACGTTTGCGATGTCGATGGCTTTTGCTTTGGCAACTATACAGACGAGGAGGCCGGCACCGGCTGCACCGTAATCGTGGCGCCCGAGGGCGCCACCGGCGGCGTTGACGTGCGTGGTGGTGCTCCCGCTTCGCGCGAGACCGATCTGCTGCGTCCCGAGAACACCGTCGATAAGGTCCACGCCGTCTGCCTTTCGGGCGGTTCGGCCTTTGGTCTCGAAGCGGCAAGCGGCGTGGCCCGCGAACTCGAGAGCCGCGGCATCGGCCTGCCCGTCGGCCCCACGCAGGTGCCCATCGTGTGTTCCAGCTGCATCTTCGACCTCGCCTTTGGCGATCCCACCGTGCGTCCCGACATTGACGCCGGTATCGCCGCCGTGCGCGAGGCGCTCGACCATACCCCCACCACACTCGAGCAGGGCAATGTAGGTGCCGGCACCGGCGCCACCGTAGGCAAGCTCATGGGGCCCGCCACCTGCATGAAGGCTGGCCTTGGAGCTGCTGCCGTGACACTCGGCACCGTCAAGGTGGGCGCCGTGGTCTCGGTCAACGCCTGTGGCAACGTGGTCGACCCGACCACCGGCGAGTGGGTGGCCGGCATGCGCGCCGCAGCCGATAGCGACCAGATCGTCGACATGGAGCTCGCCGCCCTTGCCGCCGCCGGCTCTATGAAAATGCCACTCGACCGCACCAACACCACCATCAGCTGCATCGTCACCAACGTGGAGCTCACTAAGGCCCAGGCCACCAAGGTCTCCCAGATGGCCGCAGACGCCTATGCACACGCCATCCGCCCCACACACACCACCAACGACGGTGACACCATCTACACCCTTGCCAGCGGCAAGCTGGGCAGCCAGGCAAGCGCCGCCGTTCCCCTAGACCTGCTGGGCATGCTCGCCGTAAGGGCCCTGGAAACCGCCATCGTAAACGGAGCCAAAACCGCCAAAACATCCCACGGCATCCCCGGCGCCGCGAAGTAATCTCGCTCGACCGTCGGTCGGAGGCGGGCGGGCGTTACGTTTGCTGCTCTACAGTCCTATGCAAGACGAAGGCCACATTTAGTGGCCTTCTTTGCATGCGGAACTCGCGACAAACGTAACGCCCGCCCGTCTCCGACCGACTACCAACTAAAACTTTTCAGCCCAGGCCCCTGTGTACCGCGCGTCCAAGATCTTCAAATTCAGGCAGCCTGACAATCGATTCTTATAGCAAAGGCCCCTTGGCCTTTAGTTTGATACAAGTTCCGCACGAGCCGGAAAGCACTTAATGTGCTTTCCGTGCGAGCAGGACTGTTCGCAGTAGCAAACTAAAGGCCAAGGGGCCCAGTCAACCTATCAGCAGCGATTACTCAACAGCTAGTTGAATTTGAAGATCTTTGAGGCAAGACGGTATAGGCCGAGTGTGGTTTTGTCTCCAGCCCGCCCGTGCAGGTTGGTAAAGAAGCCGACCACACCGTAGCGTGCACGACGATACATACGCTCGTCGTAGGCCTTCAAATCACTCCACAATGTCGTCAGGCGCTCGTCGGCGCAATCCTCATCGGAAAGCTTGGTTAGCACCGAACAAATTGCCATCATCATGGTGAAATAGCCCATCATGTACGCGCGCAGACGTGACGACTCGACATCGCTGTACAGATGGAACGCCTCCATCATAATGCGCGTCACGCGAAACTGCTGGTCCAGACGTTTGACCATCGTGGCCTCGTTGACGCTCTGGCCCTCGCGACCGATAAAGTAACGATAGAGGTCGATGTCGGCGTAGTACATGGTCTTGCAGCGCGGCAGCGGCACATAGGCGTAGATATTGTCTACATAGAACGTGTGCGGCGGCATAGGCAGATTGGACGCGCGCAGCACATCCGTGCGATAACACAGGCTGTGCATGAGCAAATTCTGGTCCGGGCGGAAATGGCCAATCTGGTCCCAGGTAAAGATCTTTTTGCGCGGCAGGGCAAACTTGTAACCAATAGCGGTATGCGTACCCTCATAAACCTTCTCGTACACATAGTTCGAGATAAACAGATCGACGCGCTGGTCGCGCTCCTCAAAGCCACGCAGAATCGAAAGCATGGTCGAAAGCGCCGCACCGTCGAGCCAGTCGTCCGAGTCGACGACCTTGTAGTAGGTGCCCTGCGCCTCGCGCAGGCCCGAGAGGACGGCCATGCCGTGGCCGCCGTTCTCCTGATGCACCGCGCGGATGATACCGGGGTAACGCGCCTCCCACTCATCGGCCTTAGCTGCCGTCTCGTCCTTGGAACCGTCATCGACGATGATGATCTCGATATCGGTGGCGTAATTGCTCCCCTCCAGAATGGAGGTGATGCAATGGTCCATGTCCTTGGCGGCGTTATACGAGGGAATACCGAATGATATGACTTTATGCATGGCAGGCGATAATCTCATCCGAAAGATCGAGGGCAGAGTTGGTCACGGCATCCATATCGTAGTAACGATACTCGGCCAGGCGACCCACCGGGTGGAAGTTCGTCAGGTTCTGGACGCGCTCAAGATAGCGCTCATAGAGCTCGCGGTTCTCGGGCTCCAGAATGGCGTAATAGGGCGTCTCACCCGAGCCGGGCGTATAGGCCTTGGAATACTCCTTCATGATGGTGGTCTTGCCGGGCAGGACCTGACCAGTCATGTTCTTGAACTCGGTGATACGCGTGTAATCCTCGCTCGTGGTGTAATTGACGGTGCCCACGGGCTGGAACTGGTCCATATCGAGCGTCTCGAACTTCATGTCGAGCGTACGGTACGGCAGAGCGCCCAAGTCGAGGTTGAACAGCTCGTCGAGCGGACCGGTGTAGACGATCTCGCCGCCATAGACCTTGCCGTCGATCTTGACGGTGGTCTCGTCAATCTCAAAGAGGTCGCGGGCGTCCACGTCGCAGAACACATCAATCAGATCGTGGTCGAGCATATGCTCGAACAACGCGGTATAGCCGTCCTGCGGCATGCCCTGGAAGGGGGCCTGCGGGAAATAGCGGTCATCGTCGCCCACAAAGACGGGAACGCGGCCGGTGATCGAGGGATCGATCTGGTCGGGCGTCTGGCCCCACTGCTTCATGGTGTAATGCAAAAAGACGTTCTCGTAGACGTAATCGGCGACCTCGGCAAGATCCGGGTCGTTCTTCTTGCGCAGCTCCATGATGGGCACCTTGACGTCCTTGCCAAAGGTCTCCACGAGCTTCTGATACAGCTCCTCGCCGCGCTCATCGCCAAAGGCGAGCTTGAGGCTCGCGTGGTTAAAGGGCACGGGCATAAGGGTGCCGTTGATGTTGGCGAGCACCTTGTGCTGGTAGTCCGTCCACTTGGTAAAGCGCGACAGAAAATTGTGGACGCGCTCGTTAAAGGTATGGTAAATGTGCGGACCATACTCGTGGACCAGGATCCCGGCCTCATCAAAGCAGTCGTGAGCATTGCCCGCAATGTGGCCACGGCGCTCCAAAACGGCAACGCGATAGCCGATGGTCTCGGCAAGACGGCGGGCACAAACGGCACCGGCATACCCGGCACCGACGACAATCATGTCGTATGCGCCGGCGTTAAAGCCTTCAGGCAGGCCTGAGGTAATCTGCATCGATACTCCTTGTCAAAAGCCACGGGCTCGTTAGCTGGGCTTTTCTCGAACATTCTTCGAGACATATTTATCAGAGCGATTATAGCGCTAATGCGTCCTATAATGAGCTTGCCACACAAGGAAAGCTCAAGCACCACGGCGTACATATTTGAAAGGTAAACCCGCTAGCAGCGGGTTTATTCGTGGACAGCCGGGTGCCTGGAGCTTAGCGAAACGCTTGTAAGGAGTAACATGAGCGATTTCCTAAACCGTATGAAGTCTGCCGCCAAGGCCGACCTTAAGACGATCGTCCTGCCCGAGGGCGAAGATCCGCGCACCATCATCGCAGCTACCAAGATCATCGAGGAGGGCTTGGCAAAGATCGTCATCTTGGGCAACCCCGACGAGATCAACGTTCCCGGCGCTACCGTCATCGACCCGCGCAATGCCGAGAAGCACGAGGAGTACGCGCAGAAGTTTGCCGAGCTCCGCGCCAAGAAGGGCGTCACTATCGAGCAGGCTCGCGCCCAGGTGATGGACGCCACCTACTTTGGCACCATGATGGTCAAGATGGGCGATGCCGATGGCCTGGTCTCCGGCGCCTGCCACTCCACCGCCGACACTCTGCGCCCCGCGCTGCAGATCCTCAAGACCGCCCCGGGCACCAAACTGGTCTCGGCCTTCTTTGTGATGTGCACCGACACCCCGCAGTTCGGCACCGACGGCACGCTGATCTTCGCCGACTGCGGCCTCAACATCAACCCGTCCTCCGATGAGCTCTCCGAGATCGCCATCGCCTCCGCTCACTCCTGGTCCACCTTCATGGGCAACGTTGAACCGCACGTGGCTATGCTCTCCTACTCCACTATGGGTTCCGCCGGCGGCGAGGTCGCCAAGAAGGTCCAGGAGGCCGTGAAGTTCTGCAAGGAGAAGGCCCCCGAGCTCGCCATCGATGGCGACCTGCAGCTCGACGCCGCCATCGTCCCCAACGTCGCCCAGCTCAAGGCTCCCGGCTCCTCCGTTGCCGGCAAGGCCAACGTGCTCGTGTTTCCCGACCTCGAGGCCGGCAACATCGGCTACAAGCTGGTCCAGCGCTTCGCCGGCGCCGACGCCTACGGCCCCATCCTGCAGGGCATCGCCAAGCCGGTTAACGACCTTTCGCGCGGCTGCTCTGCCGACGACATCGTGGGTGTCGTGGCCATCACCGCCGTCCAGGCTCAGATGGCTGAGTAGCGCACGCACTCGCCCGAAGGCCGTACGGGCTAACCCCTGAAAACGTCCTCGACCAATGAAACGCCCCCGTTCTGCTCCTCCGGAGCTACGAACGGGGGCGTTTCTGGTCTGCGGATTGTTTTCAGGGGTTAGCCCGTACGGCCTTCTACCGCCACGTAGCATTCAGGGGATCTGGGGTGGACGGCGGCTTGGCTACGAGCTGGGGCTGAGAAACTGAATGGATGGGTGCCGTTGCTGGGGGGCAAACGATGCGGATATGGTCACTTTGGATTTGAAAGGCTGATAGGGCCTCGGCGGTTGTTGTGCCGGAAAGCGTGTCCCGGTTTGAAGGCGGATTGTGGGATGTAGCTTCCACTTGGGGGCTGTTTGGGAAACTGCGGGACGGAATTTTGCTTTGTTGTGGGTCGCATTTTCCGCAACGTGCCTCAACCGGAAAGTGTGTCCCAAAATCCGCGTTCAAAATGGAATGGGGTTTCCGCCGTCCACCTTCCAAAAAAAGCCTCCCGAACTGTTGCTCAGGAGGCCTTTCGTTTACTTGCAAATGAGCGCGTTAGTTGTTCTTGGTCAGACGCTCGACGTCGTGGGCAATCATGTATTCCTCGTCGGTGGGGATGACCATGACCGTGACGGCGGAACCGGCGGCGCTGATGACCTGCGGGCCGTTGCCCACGGCCTCGCGGTTCTTGTTGTTGTCGATGCGCACGCCCAGCCACTCAAAGCAGTCGCAGAAGGCCTTGCGGATCGACCAGTCGTTCTCGCCGATGCCGGCGGTAAAGGTGATGGTGTCCACGCCCGCCATGGATGCGATCATGGAACCGGCCTGCTGCATGGCCTTGTAGGCGAACATGTCGAAGGCGAGCAGGCAGCGCTCGTCGCCCTCGGAGGCGCGTGTACGGATGTCGCGGGCGTCGTTGGAGATACCCGAGATGGCAAGCAGACCAGACTGCTTGTTCATCATGTCATCGACTTCCTGATAGCTGTAGCCGCCCTCGCGTTGGAGGTAGCACACGGTGGCCGGGTCAATGGAACCACAACGGGTGCCCATCATCAGGCCATCGAGCGGCGTGAGGCCCATCGTGGTGTCGCGGCACACGCCGTCCTCGATGGCGGCGAGCGAAGCACCGTTGCCCAGATGGCACGAAAGCAGGCGGTGGCAGCGCGAACCCAGGATCTCCTTGGCCATCATCCACTCATAGCGGTGGCTTGTACCGTGGGCGCCGTACTTGCGCACGTGGTACTTGTCGCACACGTCCTTGGGCAGCGCGTAGGTGTAGGCGACCTCGGGCATGGTCATGTGGAACGAGGTGTCGAAGACGGCCACGTTGGGCAGCTCCGGATACTTCTCGCGGCAATACTCAATCGCCGCGGCCTCGCCGTAGTTGTGCAGCGGGGCGAGCGGTGCCACCTCAAGAATCTTGGCCATAACCTCGTCGTCAACGACTGCGGAATCATCGAAGTGCCAGCCGCCCTGAACGATACGATGCCCAATGCCATCAATCGTAAAGTCGGTCTTCTCAAGCTCCTCGAGCACACGAGCGATAGCAGAGCGATGATCGGGGAAAGGAACCTCCTCGGTCTGCTTGGCGCCACCGTTCTCGGAGTGGCCAAAGATGCCCATGTCCGATCCGATACGCTCGCAGTTGCCCTTGGCGAAAACCTTGCGGGTATCGGTATCCAAAAGCTGATATTTAAGGCTTGAGCTGCCGGCGTTGACAACAAGTACGTTCATGAGACTCCTTTGCAGTGCAATACGGTCGACGCAGACCCCTTAAGGCGGCCGCATGTTAATAAGAAGTTATCATATCTTGATAAATAGCTATCAGCATATCGCCCAACGGGCGCAAAAGAAGGGCCGAACGGCGCTCGGTCGTCCAGCCCTCCCCTCTTGCAATTACTTGCCGTTGACGATGCGCTCAACGTCGGAAGCGATCATGAACTCCTCGTCCGTGGGGATGACGAAGATCTTGACCTTGGAATCCTTGGCGGACAGGCACCAAGCGCCGTCGCCACGCAGGGCGTTGCGGGCATGGTCCATCTTGACGCCCATAAAGGCCAGACGATCGGCCACGCCGGCGCGGACAGCCGGAGCGTGCTCGCCGATGCCGGCGGTAAAGACCAGGGTGTCCATACCGCACATGGAAGTGGCCATCTCGGCAGCCTTGGCGGCAATCTTGTAGACGAACATATCGAAGGCGAGCTGAGCCTCGGGGTCACCAGCAGCGGCGAGCTCCTCGACGTTGCGGCAGTCGTTGGTCTTGCCGCCGGTCACAGCCAAAAGGCCGGACTTCTTGTTCATCATCTCATCGACCTCGTCGAAGGTGTAGCCGCCCTCGCGCTGCAGGTAGCACACGGTAGCAGGGTCGATGGAGCCGCAGCGGGTGCCCATCATGACACCGTCGAGCGGCGTCAAGCCCATGGTGGTGTCCATGCACTTACCGTCCTCGATGGCGCACAGGGAAGCGCCGGAACCGATGTGGCACACGACGACCTTGCGAGCCTCGCCGTTGGTCATCTCGGCAACCTTCTTGGAGATATAGCGGTAGCTGGTGCCGTGGGCGCCATACTTACGGATGTGCAGCTTGTCGCAGACGTCCTTGGGCAGGGCGTAGGTCTTGGCGACCTCGGGCATATTGAAGTGGAAAGCAGTGTCGTAGACCGTGACGTTGGGCAGGTCGGGATACTGCTCGAGGCAGTACTCGATAACGTTGGCCTCGGGGTTGTTGTGCAGCGGGGCGAGCGGAGCGACCTCGCGGATCTTGGCGAGGACGTCCTCGTCGACGAGGGAGGAATCGCCGAAGTACCAACCGCCCTGAACGATACGGTGGCCGATGCCCTCGATCTTGACGCCGTTGGCCTCGAGGTCCTTCAGGACGACCTCGATGGCGACCTTGTGGTCGGGGAACTCGATGTTCTCGGTCACCTTCTTGGAACCGTTGGCAGCGTGGGTGAAGGTACCGCCGGTAAAGCAGACGCGCTCGCAGGAGCCCTTCGCGGACACCTTATGGGACTTGGTATCGATGACCTGATACTTAAGGGTCGAAGATCCTGCGTTGACGACCAGAACGTTCATGTGTCTCCCTACTAACAGGCGGTGTGGTGCCGCCAGGTTACATACGCTTCAATAATAAACCCAAACGCCCTCGCGCTCGGGTTTATTGCGTTGATATATAAGTTATCGGTGCCTAAGCTTTCGCCTCATCCCACGGAAGAAGCGCCCTCAGATGAGGTTCTCGCCCAGGTTTTTGCCGCCGAGGACGTGCATGTGGAAGTGCATGACGGTCTGGCCGGCGTTGACGCCCTTGTTGGAGATGACGCGGAAACCGTCCTCCAGACCCTTGGCCTTGGCGACCTCCTGGATAGCGTGAGCCATGGCACCCATGGTCTCGGCCGGTACGTTGTCGGCGATGTCGCTGTAGTGCTTCTTGGGAATCACGAGGGTGTGGACCGGCGCCTGGGGATTGAGGTCGTCGAAGGCGATGACCTGATCGTCCTCGTAAACGACGGTCGAGGGGATCTCGTGGTTGGCAATTTTGCAGAAGATGCAATCACACATGGTTGTTCCTTTCTCACAGACCAAGGTAGTCTTTTTGGGACGGGGCTTTTTTGACTACTTTTTCGCAAGCGCAGGCACCTGGCGAGCCGTCGCGCAAGGGTAGTCAAAAAAGCCCCGTCCCAAAAAGACTACCCCAAAGTAGGCTGCGAGGTGGTTAGAACGAAAGGTTGTCGTCGGTGTTGGCGGCTTCGCCGTCGGCGAGCACGTCGTTGCCGTCGACGTCCTTCAGGAGCACCGAGACCTTCTGCTCGGCATCGGACAAGCGGGTACGCAGGCTCTTGAGGAGCTCGACGCCGCGGGTATAGCTCTCGAGCGACTCCTCGAGCTCCATGTCGCCCGACTCCAGGCTGCGGATGATGAGCTCCAGCTCCTGCGAGGCCTGCTTGTACGTAAGCTGCTCGACCGGGGTCTTCTCTGCCATATCTGTTTCCTTTCCTAAGGGTCTATCACTGTGAAACGCGGTCTACTCGACCGCGTTGACGGTTGCTGCCACGTTGCCGTCCGCCATGCGCACGCGAATAGCGTCGCCCGGCTTAAAGGTCTTGGCGCTCGTAGCCACACCGTCCTCGCTGTACGCGATGGAGTAACCGCGGGCAAGCACCTTGAGCGGCGACAAGGCATCGAGCGACGCAGCAGCTCGGCCCAGGTCGGACGCGGGCTTGCTGAGCATCGTGTGTCCCTGATGCTCCAGACGGGAGCTCGCAAGCGTGAGCGCATGGCGCTTGCCATCGAGCCCCGAGGTGCTTGCGATCAAGCGCTCGGGCAGACGCTCGAAGTCGGAGCGGAAGGCCCCAACCGAACGCGTTACAGCGCCGGACAGACGATCGGCCGTCAGGGCAAGCTCGGACTCGCGACGCTCGACCATAAACGTTGGATCGTTGAGGCACGGGCGGCACGCGGCCGCATCGAGCGCATCGCCCAGACGGGCCGTATAGGTATCCCAAGCGCGGCGACCACGCTGATCGAGCATTTCCAGATCGACCTGATTCGACCCGATCATCGAAGCCATCGCGGCGCCCAGACGCTGATGGCGCGTCTCGAGCACATCTGCCAGCTCCGTCATAGCCGGCGCCACCGATTCTGCCGCCGCCGTGGGCGTGGAGGCGCGACGGTCGCTCACCATGTCGCAGATCGAGGTATCGGGCTCATGCCCAATGCCCGTCACCACAGGCACGGGACAGGCTGCCACCGCACGGGCAAGCTCCTCGTCATTGAAGGTCATGAGGTCCTCGAAGGAACCGCCGCCACGCACCAGCAAAATGCAATCGGGCGCCGGCGTAATGGAAGCGGCGCGACGCAAACCCTCAATGAGCTCTGCCGGCGCACCCTCGCCTTGAACCTTGGCACCCACGCAAACGAGCTCGACGAGTGGGTTGCGACGACGCAATGTGCGCTTGACGTCATCGATTACGGCACCCGAAAGCGAGGTGACGACCGCCACACGCGAGCAGAACACCGGGATGCGGCGCTTGCGCGCTTCGTCCATCAGGCCCTCGCGGCTCAGCTTTTCGGCCAGTTGCGCCACTTGTTGACGCAGCAGACCCTCCCCCGCCAGCGAAAACGAGCGGGCGACAAAACTCATGCGGCCCGTGGGCTTATAGAGATTGAAGCTACCCTTAAAGCTCACCTGCATGCCGTCGCGCAGATCGAACGTGCGCTTGAGATAGGCACCCTTCCAAATGATGCAGTCAACGGCGGCCGAATCGTCCTTAATCTGGAAGTAGCAGTGGCCGCTTCGGGCATTGGGGCCACGGAAGCCCGTGACCTCGCCCAAGACACTCAGCTGCGGAATAGCATCGAGTGCACCGGCGGCGATCTCCACCGCCTGGCTCACGCTGAGTTCCTTGCGCTCCCGATCGCCCGAGCCGTCAAACTCGGCGGAAACAGCATTGCCGGTTAGATTCCAGCCTGCCACGCAGCCTCCTTTCGTTATCGTGCACAAAGGCTCCAGCCCTGCGCAAATTCAAGTCCAACACATAGTACAGCGCCGCGGGGACACAAATCCCCGCGGCGCCTGTCAAGCCAATTTGTTATCGGTTGGAGTTTCTGTTGTAGCGAGCCATCAGGTAGAGCAGCTGAATGATCGAGGTGAGCGCTGCGGCAACATAGGTAAGCGCGGCTGCCGTCAGGACCTTCTTGGCACCGTTGACCTGCTTGGAGCTCATCCCCGACTGCTCGATGTACGCCACGGCGCGGCGGCTGGCATCAATCTCGACCGGCAGCGTAACCAGCTGGAACAACACACTAAACGAGAAGAAGATCAGCGCGAGGGTCGTGAGTCCCGCGATGTTCATGAACAGGCCCATGAGTAGCACGATGGTCCAGGTGTTCTGGGTAAAGTTGACGACCGGGACCAGGGCAGTGCGCACCTTCATCATGGCATAGCCGCTTTGGCGCTGGGCGGCGTGGCCCGCCTCGTGGCAAGCGACGGCAACGCTTGCGACCGATCCGCCCGAACGGTTGGCATCCGAGAGATACAGGTTGTTATCCTGCGGGTTGTAATGGTCGGTGAGCTCACCGGCGACGCCTTTGATACCCACGGCATTGCAACCGCTGGCGTCGAGCATGCGGCGCGCGACCGCAGCGCCCGTGTCGCCGTCCGAGCGAACCTTGGACCAGGTTTTATACGTCGAGTTGATATAGCTCTGCGCGGCAAGACCGAGCACCGTACAAACAAGGACGACCAGCAGGTACAGCGGGTCGATGCCAAAGCCATAACCATAGTAATAGGGCATGCGAATTCCTCCGAATCGAGTTACACGTTGGAGGCATTCTACCCATTCGACTGACCAGCAAATCAACATCGATGTTTTGGCAATGTCAGCGAAAACGGCCGAGAGCGAGCAAGGTGACGTGAAAGAGAAGCGACGCGTACTTTGGTACGAGAGCGACGATTGAACGTCAGATTGCCGCTCTCGGCCGTTTGCAGCGTCGAGTTGTTACGCGGTTTGGTAAAACCGCGTAACCATATACCTACAGGAGCTCGATTTTGCCGTCCTTCACCGTCAACCCCATGTTGCCCGAGAGCAGATCGTCCAGGCGCGAGCCCACAAGCTCAAAGCGCCAACCTTCGCGCAAAGGGCTCTGCTCGGGATGCTCGATATAGTCGGCCAGGTCATCGCGCGAGGCAATGACCGAGGTCGCCACGCCCGAACGCTCGGCAACCAGGCGAATGAGCGCGTACATGAGATCCGTCACGCTCTCCAGCTCCGGAGAGATCTGGCGATGTCCGCGCACCATGAGCGGCAGGCGATCGTGCGGGCAGCTCGCGCCGCGCTTAATGGCCATGAGCGCGCCGTCCACATCGCGCTCCCCCAGTTGATCGGTGCCGCGGATGCTGCGGAACTCCTCAACGCGCACAGGATTGCGCTTGACGAGCGCCAGCAGCGTATCGTCGGACATGACCCACTTGCGCGGGATGTTGCGGCGCTCGGCGCGGTCCTCGCGCCAGGCGGCAAGCTCGCGCGCAATGCCCAGCTGATGGCGGCTACACGAGTTGATGCGCTTGACCTTGCGGAATGCCTCATGGCGGTCGGCGCGGTAGTGCGACTCGTCGGCCAGCGGGCGCAACTCGTCGAGCACCCAATCCACACGGCCCAGCTCACGCAGGCGGCTCATCATCTCGGTATAGGCGACGATCAGATACTTGACGTCATCGATCGCGTACTCAATCTGCTTATCGCTCAGCGGGCGGCGCGACCAATCGGTCAGCGACTCGGTCTTGGGCAGCGATACGCCGCAGAACGTCTGAACGAGCGCGCCGTAGGAAATCTGCTGGCGCTCACCCAAAAAGGCGGCGGCGACCTGCGTGTCAAAAATCGGACGCGGCAGCGCACCCACAGTATGGAGCATGACCTCCATATCCTGCGAGCAGGCGTGGAAGACCTTGACCACGCTCTCGTCGGCCATAAGCTCGGCCAGCGGCGATAAGTCGTCGATCACCAACGGATCGACCGCGACACTCTCGGCGGGGGTGGCAATCTGGACCAGGCACAGGCGCGGATGAAACGTGCGCTCGCGCAAAAACTCGGTATCGACGGCAATCGCGTCGAACTCACGAGCGCGCTGACAAAAGTCGAGTAGAGCCTGATGTGTGGAAATGTACATATCAACCCATCGAATAAGGTTAGGCCCGAAAAACACGGGTAGGATATCGGCATTGCCCTACAACTATACTCGGTTAGTCACAGAACGGGAACGTAAGTATGCGCTGCCTTATCATCCACAACCCGGCATCGGGTCCCAGCTCCGATGAAATCTACGCATTCGCGCACGCTCTTGCACAGGGCGGCGACGAGGTCGTAATGCGCTTTATCGGCGATGGCATGGAGCCCGAGGACGCGGTAGCGGACGTTCGTGAGTTCGACCGCGTAGTCGTTTCGGGCGGCGACGGCACCGTCTCCAACGTGCTCGACCAGATGCGCGGGTGCGGTGTCCCTACGCTCATCTTCCCCTCCGGCACAGCCTGCCTGTTCTTTAACAACATCGGTAATGCCCCCGAGGCGGCGGCGCTTGCCAAGGCTTGCCGCGCCGGCCGCACGGTCAAGGTGGACATGGGTGAGCTCTTTTGGATCGACGAGAACGGTAACGAGAAGCGCCACGGCTTTATCATCATCGCCGGCTCGGGCTTCGACGCCGAGATCATGATGAAGGCCGCTCCCACCAAAAACGACATTGGCGAGATCGCCTACTTCCTCTCCGCGCTCGCCACGCCCAACCCCACGGTGGCGCACTTTACCATTGAACACGACGGCATGGTCGAGGAGCTCGACGGCATCTGCTGCATGGCGGGCAATACCTCAGTCATCCAAAACGACATCAACCTGTTCCCCAGCTGCCGCATGAACGACGGCATGGTCGACATCGTCGTTATTGAACCCGTGCGCACGGTGCAGCTGCTCCCCACGGTAATCACCGCCGCGCTCGACCCCGCCGGCAAGGTGCTCGGCCGCCCGCAGTTTAAGATTATCCAGACCAAGGAAGCCAAGATTACCTGCACGCCGTCGCTGGGCATGCAGTTCGATGGCGAGATCATCTCCAGCAACTCCGGTGTCTTTGGCGCCCGCGCGCTTCCGCAATGCCTCGACCTCATCGTCGACGAATTCTCACCACTCGGAAAATAGGAGAACCCCGTGAACGACAACCCTATCCTTGGCTTTATCGTCATCGTTCTGGCCCTGCTCGTGGGCTACGCCATCAACCTGATTCACCGCCGAAAGAAGTAAATCCACATTGGTATGATATTCATCCAATCACCGAGGAGAAGTCCAAGGGCAACAACATGGCCGCCATGGGTGTTGGCGCCATCATCATCGGTGTCTGTGGCTTCGTGATCTATCGTCGCAAGAAGGCCTAAGAACCCCACACCTTAAGGCGCGGGCGGGATGGCCAAGGTCGCCCCCCGCTCAGCCCGCCCCTTCGACCGGCGGGAAACGTCGCTGAAATCTTTCAAAAAAGATTCCCCGCAAACACTTTGCTGTGCTATAGTGCAACGCAACAGAAACAAGGTGCGACTGCGCCATGGCATCACGAAAGGAGCCACCAAGATGAAGAACGCGATGAAGTCCCTCAACAACTGGTGGTGGCGTGATGCGAATACGATCGGTCGACAGTGAGTCCCTCACGCCTGTTTTGCGCTCTAGGTGATTGAAAGGCCTCCGGTTTCGACCGGGGGCCTTTTTCTATCTCGAGCCCGATCGCATTCACATCACGCGCCTCCGCTTTTCCCTTGCACTCCCCTTCCGAAAGGATTTTCAACATGTCTCAGAACACCACCGCCCAGCCCCGCACCGTCCAGACCACTGACCGCGGCAAACTCGACCTCAAGGCACTCACTCTCTATGCCATCCTCCTCGCCGCCGGTTTCGTCCTCAACATGACCGTCTCCAAGTTCTTTAGCGGCCTCACCGGAGGCTTCCTCTCGCCCGAGTTCATCATCGCGGCTTTCTGCCTCGAGATTCTCATCGTCAAGCCCAACATCGGCCAATCCGCGATTATCGGCCTCCTCGCCGGCGTGGTAATCCAAATCACCGCCTCCGTCAAGGGCCCCGACCTGATCGCCGAGCCCGTCGCCGCCATGGTCATGGCTCTGCTCGTCTCCGTGCTCGCCGACTCCAAGGTCAAGGGCCTGCTCCCGCTCGTCAGCACCTTTGTTGTCACCTTCATCTCCGGCATGATCTACGCGGCGATCTTCTCCTTTGGCGTCATGAACAACCCGGCTTTCATGGGCGTCATGGCTCCTGTCGTCGTCGCCACCGGTGTTGCCAACGCCATCATCGTGACCGCCCTCTACATCCCCATCAAGAAGGCCCTCAAGCTCAACGACTAAGTAGCCGACAAGCCACACGCAGGCACCTCCGTCTTCAACGCCATCCTGGTCCAGGCCCTCAGCATTCCGCTCAAGAAGGTCTTCTCCAAGTAGTAATACTTGCTACCATGTAGACCGCCGGTCGTTTTGCGGCCGGTGCTCTTTTACGATAGAAAGGCCCCCATGAGCTCCAGCAATACCATCATCAAGCTCGATGACGTCTCATTTTCCTATGGGCACGAGGCGCAGAATGCCCTCGATCACGTCTCACTCGCCATCGAAAAGGGTGAGTTTGTGGGCGTCATCGGCCCCTCAGGCGCCGGCAAATCGACGCTTGCCGCCGTTATGAGCGGAGCCATCCCCCACCATTACACCGGCCAGCTCTTTGGAGCCACGCTCGTCGATGACCGCGACACCTGCGAGATCACCCTCACGGATATCTCGCGCGTGGTGGGAAGCGTGCTGCAGGACATCGATGCCCAGATGGTTGCGCCCATCGTTGAAGACGAGATGCTCTTTGGCCTCGAGAACTTTGGCATACCGCACGATCAAATCGAGGAGCGCATCAGCCAGACGCTGACGACCGTCGGCATTAGCGACCTGCGCCACCGCGAGATTGCCACGCTTTCGGGCGGGCAGAAGCAGAAAGTCGCAATCGCCGCGATCATCGCCATGGCGCCCAACGTGCTCGTGCTCGACGAGCCCACGGCAGCGCTCGACCCGGCAAGCTCCACGCTCGTTTTTGACACGCTGCGCCAGATCAACCGCGAACACGGCATCACCGTGGTTGTTATCGAGCAGAAGGTCGCGCTGTTGTCGAAATACTGCAGCCGCGTCCTCGTCATGGCAGACGGCAAGCTCGCGTTTGACGGCGAACCCCACCAGGTCTTTGCCCACGCAAGCGAGCTGCGCCAGATGGGCGTCGACAGTCCCCGCGTCGCGCGCATCGCGAACAGCCTGGCAGAAGTGGGTCTGTTGCCGAGCGATCAGGCGCCCTGCCTCAATGTTTCCGAAGCGCACCAGCTTATCTCGTCCTTACTTGCGGATGCAACGAGCAAGGACGCGCCCGCCGATGTGCCCGAGACCTCTCCCCATATCCCGGCGGTTCCCCGCGGCGTCAATCAGGAGCCAGTAGTCGAACTCACCGATGTGACCTTTGCCTACCCCCATGGCGGTGCCTCGGTCAGCAACCTCAACATGTGCGTCTATCCCGGCGAGCTCGTAGGCATCATCGGCCAGAACGGTGCTGGCAAGACCACGCTCACCAAGCTGTTGAACGGCCTTCTGCATCCAGCGTCGGGAACCGTGCGTATGGCGGGGATGAACACCGCCGACGTCCCCACCAGCGCGATCGCTGCAAAATGCGCGACGCTGTTCCAGAACCCCGACCGCCAGCTCTGCCGCGACACCGTACTCGACGAGGTTGCCTTTGGTCTTGAACTGCACGGTGTCGGCACCGACGAGGCCCGCCAGCGTGCGCGGGTGGCGGCGGAGCGCTTTGGGCTCCCCTTGGACGAATCGCCGTTCTCGCTTTCGCGCGGACAGCGACAGATGGTCGCCCTAGCGTCCGTGGTTGTGCTCGACCCACAGGTGGTTCTGCTCGATGAGCCCACGAGCGGCCTCGATTACCGCGAGTGCATGACCGTGATGGAGACGGTGAGCGAGATGGCCGAGCGCGGCTGCGCCGTGATCATGGTGTGCCACGACATGGAGGTCGTCTCGGACTTTGCCCAGCGCCTGGTAGTCATGGCAGACGGACGCATCCTCGAGCGCGGCGACGCGAACCGGATCTTCGCCGACGATGCCCTCATGCGCGCCGCCTACGTGGAGCCACCGCAGGTTGTGGCCCTGTCCAAAGAACTCGCGCGCGACGTTTCGCCCCGATTCGCCGGAATCAGTCAGGTCTCCGATCTGGTCGACCTGGTAAAGGAGATGCTCAAGCATGACTAACGTGATCGACTACGTGCCCGGAGACTCACTGCTGCACCGGCTGAACCCCGTGACCAAGCTAGCCCTGGCCGCGGCTATTATCTTGGCGACCTTCCTCGGCGACACTTATGTGCTCCTGATCGCCCTGCTTGTGCTGACTTTTATCTTGGGCATCTACGCCAAATCGACCGCAGGCCTAGTCTCGCTCGTCAAGCTCATGGTGCCGCTCTCACTAATCATGCTGGTCCTGCAGACCGCCTTTATCCGCACCGGAGCCCCCATCTTTGCCTGGATTACCACAGATGGTCTTATCACCGGCACCAAGGCGGCGCTTCGCCTGCTCGGCGTGGCGCTGCCGCTCATCCTCATGCTCACCATCACGCAGCTCGGCGATCTCGCTAACGCTTGCGTGGAGGTGCTGCACGTGCCGTACCGCTATGCGTTCACGTTTACCACGGCACTGCGCTTTGTACCGGTCTTTAGCCAGGAGATGAACGCCATCATGGAGGCGCAGACCGCGCGCGGCGTTGAATACGACACCAAGAACCCCCTCAAGAAGATCCAGCTCATGCTACCGCTCTGCGTGCCGCTGCTGGTGAGCTCCGTGGGCAAGACCGATGCCACTGCCCTGGCGGCCGAGCAACGTGGCTTTTATCTGCGTACGCGCGCGAGCTCGTACAAGCGCTATCCCATTAAGGGCATGGACATTGCCATACTTATTGCCAGCATTGCCCTCATCGTCCTCGGATTCTTGTTCTAACCTGCCAAAAAGGGACAGGTTTATTTTGGTCGGTTTTATATGGGCAAATGTCAGTCTCGTCCTTTAAGCTCCAGCACCAAGCAGCAACCGACAAATGCAAAAGGCCTCGGCTCGCACAAACGAGCCGAGGCCTTTACTGTTTTCCCAGATAAAACCTACCAAAATAAACCTGTCCCTTTTTGGCAGGTCGAGGGCTACAGGCGGTAGGGGGCGCCGCTGCGGATGATGGACTCGCGTACCAAAACGTCCATGGCGTCGAGGGTGATCTCGGGCATCTCGCGATACTTTTGCAGCACCGAAAGCTCCGTGCAGGCCAGAATGACGCGGTCGCAGCCGCTGCGGGCAAACTCCCACATCACTCGGTCAAACTTATCCATATCGGGCTCGCGTCCTGCCTTCACATCGTCGTAAATAAGCGACATCACATCGGCCTGGCGCTTCTCGCTGGGATAGACGACTTCGACGCCCGCCGCCTCGCACTCGCGACCGTAGACGCCGGCACCCACGGTGCCATCGGTGCCCATGATGCCGATCTTGCGCACCGGCTCGGCCGGCATGCTCAGGTTGGGGTCGAACTCACACTCCCCCATCACCACGCCGGCAAGCGCATAGCGCACCGACTCGCGCGGCATGTGAATAATCGGCACCTTGGTAAACGACTGAATCTGATCGTAGAAGTAGTGCGACGTGTTGCAGGGAATGGCAATGTGCGTGCAGCCCAGCGTCTCGAGCGCCTGCGCACATTCCTTCATGGTCGCCAGCAGCTCGGTATGGTCGCCGGTCTTAATGGCCAGCGTACGGTCGGGCATGGTCGACTTAGAGAGCACCACCATGTCGATATGTTCCTGATCGCGGGCGGCCGCCGTGTGACGCACCACCTGGTCGTAGTAATACGACGTGGCCTCGGCGCCCATACCGCCGATAACTCCCAGCTTTTCCATCGCCGCCTCCTTGGTGACGCTCGCAGCATTGCGCGTATCATACCCGCGCCCGTCCGATACAAACCGGGCGGGCGCGACGTTCATCCTATTTGTAATACGTCTTAAACAGCTTAAAGTGACGCAGCTTGGTGTGCCACATGCGCAGCCAGCGGTTAAAGACAAAATCACCCTTCATAAACGAGGGGTCGGCGGCCTTACCCTCCTTGGCCAGACGATGCGCCTTAGCGCGCAGCTCGGGATCCTTGACGTATTTATCGACCACGCCCATGGGGACAACCATCCACAGCGCCTCGTTCTGCGCCGTCACAAACTCGGGCTCAAACGGGCGGTTGTACACATACTCGTCCACTACGTACTTGGCAACGTTAAAGCCACTGTTGGTGACATAGTAGTTACTGCGGCCCTGGCGAGTGTTGAAGTCGAAGAACTTAAACGAACCGTCGCGCTCGTCGTATTTGACGTCAAAGTTGGAGAAGCCCGTAAACTTGAGGTCCTCGAGCAACTTGCGCACGCCGCCCATGAGCTCGTCATTGGGCTCGGTGATGATGCAGGCGTGGTTGCCAACGCCGTGAGGCTGGTGCTCCTCGAGCAGCACGTGGCCCAGGCACATCATGCGCACCTTGCCGTTGCGGTCGGAATAGCTGGTAAGCACGCGCATGTACTCGTCGTTGCCGGGCACGCGATCCTGCAGGATCAGATCATCGGTGTAGCCACTCGCATATACGTCGCGAATGACCTGCTCCAGCTCGGCGCGATCGGCGATCTCGTAGGCCTTTTTCTGGCCCTCGAACTCGTGCTCCCACCACATGATGCCGTCGGAAGGCTTCAGGATCATCGGGAAGGGAAAATCGATCTGGTCGAGCACCTCGGCAGGAGCCTCGCCCTGGGCGTTGAGCATGGCCATGGTAAAGGTAAACGTATGCGGATAGGGAACACCGTGCTTCTCGCACAGCTCGTAGAAGATTTCCTTCTTCTGGCACTGTTCGAGCATGCTGTAGGGCGCATAGGGCGCGATGACGTTTGAGGCAAGCTCGCCGGCATCCTGAGCCTGTGCGGCAAGCGCGACATAGTTGTCGCCGCAGCCCATGAGAATAATCTTCTTATCGGGATTGGCCTGCGCGACACCGTTAATGGTCTCGATCATGACTGGCATGGTGTCGATATCAACATTGGGCGTGTAGTCGATAATCTGGCTGCGGTACGCAGGACCGGTCTGGTACTTGCCAAAGACCAAGCTCTTGACCTGATACTCCTCGTAAAAGGCGCGCGCCACCGAATAGGCGTTGATGTCGCCACCGAGCAGCACGGGGATAAACTCGCGCTCTGTAAACTGCAATGCCATGGAAACTTCCTATCTAGAACTGCCCACGACGGGCGGTCTTTATGCAACCCGTTTATTTTAGCGTGCCGGACCGTTTCCTCCTAAAGCTCCACTGTATCTATGACAATCAACGCAATTATCCAGCATGAAGGCCGCGCTCACCGCCGTATGACAAACGGTAATGAACCCACCGTTGTTGTAGGGTTCAGCATATTGATACCCCCGAGTGAAAGGCGCACGCGTGATCCAGGAACTTCCAACCGATAACCCCATCCTCGATGCCGCAAAACGCGAGTTGGCGCAGCGCGTGCAAGCGACTGCTCCTCTGCGCACCGCAAACGACGCTTACGACGGTGCCGCCTACATCGCCTCCATCAATACATCGGCGCACAAAGGCACGCGCAAGACGCCCGTCGCCGGCGGACACGATACCGCCATCGAGCAGTTTGGCCTCGTCTCCGATGCCCACGCCGGGGACAACATCAGGGTAATCATACTCGGCGACGGCACCTGTTCGTTCACCCCCGCCCAGGCGCTCAACGAAGTAGGGCAAGCTCGCCGCAATGGGACCTTATAGCCACAAACCCCAACGTTGAGATAGCTTTCACAGTCCAAAGCCCGTCCCAAACAGGCCCCCGTAACGTTAAAGTTGAACTCTATGGTTTCTCAACAATTCGATATAACTGCAGGTCAAAGCCAAAGTCTCAAGTTCAACTTGACCCTTTAAAACCTTTAAGGTTCAAGTTGAGGTCGAAAGCAGTAGTAGAATACCTGAGGAACAATAACCTACGATTGATTGCAGAGGGACTGGATGCAGCATTCGAATCATCGCACCGCAGCGCTCATCGCGTCGAAGCCGGCTCGTATCATCACGAGCGCCGCGCTCGCCGTTGCGTTGACGGCCACGCCGATGCTCTCCCCCGTCGCGGCGTATGCCGCCTCGCAGGCAACGCAGGATCAGCTTGCCGCCGCCCAGCAGAAGATCGAAGCCGCCACGAGCGCCTACAACGATGCCCGCACCAAGCTCGGCGATCTGCAGAAGCAGATTGACGCCAACGAGGCAAGTATCGAAAAGATCGAGGCGAAGCTTCCCGATCAGCAGGAAAAGGCATGCACCGCCATGCGCGATCTGTACAAGTACCAGAAGGGCACCAACCCCATCGTGAGCTTCCTGGTCAACGCACAGAGCCTGGGTGAGTTCATCACGACCTGCAAATACACCAACCAGATCACAAGCTCGAGCGTCGACGAGATCGAAGAGCTCAATAACATGCAAACCGAACTCGAGCAGAACAAGGCCGAGCTCCAGCAGGCCAAGTCTCAGCTTGAGGCAGAGCAGAAAAACGCCGAGGACGCGCTGGCGCAGGCCCAGCAGCTCCGCAGCGAGGCACAGGCAAAAGCCGAGCAGGAAAATGCCGCCGAGCTTGCCAAGCTTGAGGCCGATAAGGCCGCTGCCGCCGAGAAGCTCTCGGGCGAGGGCGTGAGCGGCAGCAATTCCAGCAGCCAGGCCACCAACGCCAACACCACCATCGACACCACGGTGAACAACGCCAACACCGGTAGTTCCGATTACGATTCGTTCATTAATGAGTGGACGAGCCGCATCGACAATTACCTCGCTGGCTCCCCTATGGCAGGCCAGGGCTATAACTTTGCCGTCGCCGCTTGGAATACCGGCGTCGACCCCCGTTGGTCCCCCGCCATCGCCTGCATCGAGAGCACCAAGGGTGCTTATTGCGCCAATTCTTACAACGCCTGGGGCTGGAGTGCACGTGGCGGCGGTTGGCGCAGCTTTGGCAGCTGGAGCGAGGGCATCTTCGCTCACGTTGCCTATCTGGGCGCCAACTACGGCTCCACCCTTACCCCGGCTGCGGCCAAAAAGTACTGCCCACCCACGTGGCAGGACTGGTACAACAAAGTCGCCGCTCAGATGAACCGCATCTAAGTGCAACTGCAAAGGGCCCCAATGGGGCCCTTTTCTTTTAGGTAGCGGAGGTATCGACGACGCCGGTCGCATTGGCAACCGCGACTATGACGATCATGCATAGGAGCAGCACACCCAATGCCTTGAGCCAGAGTTTCGCGAGCTTCTTGCCGCGATAGCTGTCGAGCAGTGCGAATCGCCGACGTAGACGGCGCTTATCGAGCACCGCAAAATGCATAAGCGCCATAAGGCCATCGACAAAGAAAAAATACTCGATTATGAGAAGCCACGTCGGGTAGCTTTGGTTTGCTCCCGTGGGTTGAAAGACGGCAAAGTGACTTCCGGCAAAGAACACAAGCAGCGAGAAGCAGACGAGCGTATTCCAAATGCGCCCCAGGGACTCCGGAACGCGAGAGAGCAGACCGCATGCAGCGGAGGTGGCAGGCCTAGGAAGCCTTGCGGGGTTCTGGAGCCCTTGGGGCGTCAACAACGTCTCCGAGGCCGGAGTACGGACAGGCGCAGGCGCAGGAGGCCGCACGGGGCGACTCAGATCGTATGCCGCGCGCGTCGCCCGTCCCAACGCTTCCGCACTTGCAAAGCGCTTGGCCGGATCGAGCGCCATCGCCATGCAAACGACATCGGCAAGTGGAGTGGGAATGCCGCGCACCTCGCATTGCTCGCGCATGTCGAGCCCTGGTTTAGGGTCGACTCCCGTCAAACAAAAGAACAGCAGGGCACCGAGCGCGTAGACGTCGCTTCGCACGCTCGTCTGTCCAAACCCATACTGCTCGGGAGGCGCATAGGGCCGTGTCCCAAACTTGACAGTATCGGCATCGGCGCCATCGCGCCACACGCGCGCGATCCCCAAGTCGATAATCACCAGCGATGAAAACGTCAGGCCGTCATCAGGCGTATAGTTGGCACCTGTCACGATGATATTCGACGGCTTGAGGTCGCGATGGATCACCGGCGCCGAAGCCTCCCCCGCCATTGCAAAACCGGCATGGAGCTCGCCCACGGCGTCGCAAAGGACAGGATACAATTCACGCGCATAATCGGGAGCGGATCCCAGACGGTCCACCAGTGCCCCGAGTGTCTCCCCTTCTATGTATTCCATAACCACGTTGAGCTCGTCGCCCGCACGACGACAATCGACGATTCTGGGCAGGTGCTCAAAACGCCTGCCTGCCCGCTGAGCGGCAAACAGACGCTCGTATGTCCCGCCGATTTGAGCCGAAGCATCGATGCGTTTACGGACAAAGGGACCGAGCGAACCACCGCCGGTTCCTTCAAAGTACACGAGCTCGGTTGTTTCAACGGACGAGCGCTTAAGTACACGCTCCACGCGATAGCTGTCGTCGCGATCGAGCGACGCCAGGTGCTCGGCAAGCGCTGCGGTCAGCTCGTCATTGGAATATGTTGGGGTCTGAGTATCCATAGCCTCCATCATAGCGCAGGGCGCAGACACCCCATGGCATCCGCGCCCCGTTCGTTTGCATCGTTGTTCGACAGCTCCGCCGGCTCAGATATCAGCGGCTAATTCACCGTCTCCTCGCCAAAGCGATACAGCTCCTCGTTGACCTTTTGGAGGCTGCACCCGCGATCGATGCAAAAGATGATAATCGCATCGCGGCGGTCCTTGCAGTTAAGGACGCTTACCCCGGCAGCCGTCAGCGCACGGTTGGTCTCTTTGAGCGTCAGCGCCATCGCAAAGGCAATCTGCAGTACCTTATTGCGACTCGGATGACGCGCACCGGTAAAGATCTGATAGCCAAAGGTCTCATTGAGATCGGCCATACGAACCACGCGCGAGCGCTCCAAGCCCTTTTCCTGCAGTAGCTGCTTCAGGTAATCCGAAAGCGACGGGGCGGCAAAGTCGTGCTCCCTGATATAGCCATCGATGTTCGGCGCATCGAGAAGCTCATTGAGCAACTCCTCGGTCAGCTTTTTATCGGGCATACGACTTCACCTCCCATCCGGCGCAACGGTAGCGACATACTAGGCCAGCACCCAGCTTGCAGTGGCAGACTTATCAAACATATTGGCAAAATACAGTGCCTTCTTGATATCGCCATCAAAGTAGATATTGCCCGCCACGGAGCCACCGGCGGAAAGGGTACCAGACTGCAGCTCATCGGAGCCCTCGCTGTAGTAACCCTGATTCTGTTGGGCGCCGTTGGCGTCCTCGCCCTTCCAGTCGTAGATATTGTAATCTGCGCCCTCATCGCCATTGTTGACGTACGTGACGTGAATGCCCGTCATGGTCGAACCGTCATAATTTGTAAGGCCGGGCTGGACGGAATCGACAACGACGGAAAGACCGGCAGCTGTGGTCACCGTCGTGCCAACCGCCAGGTCAGTCGTAGGCTGCTCTTCCTTCTTCGCCTCTTC
This sequence comes from Collinsella sp. LCP21S3_A9, assembly GCF_052118785.1. NCBI lineage: Bacteria > Bacillati > Actinomycetota > Coriobacteriia > Coriobacteriales > Coriobacteriaceae > Collinsella > Collinsella sp. LCP21S3_A9. The sequence continues at coordinate 25,380 of NZ_JBQKGN010000007.1, forward strand.
CTTCTTGTCGCCATCGCCAGCGTCCTCGGTGACGGTCGCCTTATCGCTACCACAACCGGCAAGAAGACCGGCAGTCCCCAAGGCGACGGTGGCGAATGCGCCAAGTGCAGCGCGACGGCTCAGCAGCACTTCGTTTTCGAGCTTTTTCATTATGCATCCTTCCTACGATCCGGCTACCGCGCCGGCACACAGCACATCGTAGGAAGGATTAAACTTGAATTCATTAGCTGAGAGCTAAGGCCGCGGTAAACGGCCAATGCTCACAGCAATAACCGGGAGCAGCAGCAAGCCGCACCCGCACCCACCAGGACTATATATGGCAGACTGTCGGCGTCGTTCCATCGTCACTCCAAGCCAAGCAATCGTTTGTAGACATCGAGGCCCTTGAGCAAAATTTCCTCGTCAAAGAGCATGGTATCGGTGTGAAGGGCGCTCGTGGCATAGGCGGGACAGCCATCCGAATCGCTCGGGTTTTCTTGACCCTCCGGCACACCCGTGCCCAGCAAGAAGAACACGCCCGGCAGATGGCGCTGATAGAACGCAAAGTCCTCGGCAATTAACAGCGGCTCCTCCACAAGCTGCAGGCCGGGCAAGGCAGGCGCGACGCTGGCAAACAACTCGGGGTCGTTGTCGACCGGCGGATAGCCCTCGGCAAATTCGAGATCGTACGTGCAGCCCGTTGCGGCACAGGCATCGTCCAGCACGCGGCGCACGCCTTCGCGCGCCCGGTCGAACATGTCGTCCGTAAACACACGCAGGCTTCCGGCCACATGGGCCTCCCCCGCCACCGCGTTGCAAACCGTACCGGCCTGCAGCAGACCAAACTTGCCGATACAGGGCTCGTCGCCGCCCAGCTCGTCCATCAGCTCGCGCTCGGCAACCAAAAACTTCGCTGCCGCCAACGCGGCATCGTGCGACTCCTCGACCGGCACGCCATAGGTCTTAGCAATATGGATGCTCGTACCGTGAATATAGATATGCGTCTCGCTCGAACGCGCCAACAGCGGACCGGAACAGCTCGCCAACGTGCCGGCAGGCAGATCGGGCCACACATGGAAGCCAAAAATGCGGTCGACCCCATAGCGCTCGAACACGCCGCTCTCGCATACCGTCTTGGCACCACCGGTCGTTTCCTCGGCCGGCTGGAACACAAAGAGCACGTTGCGCCTCATGGCGCCCGGCTGCTCGCGAATCGTACGGTCGACATGCGTCGCGGCGGCAAGTGCCATGGCCATGTGACCGTCATGTCCGCAAGCGTGCATCTTGCCGGGATGGGTCGAGGCAAAGGCCGCCCCTGTCGCCTCCTCAATGGGCAGCGCATCCATATCGGCGCGAATCGCCGTGGCATGCGCGGCATCAACGCCGGCGTCGAAGAAAGCGCAGACGCAGCTGGGGCACGGATGGGTCACTTCGCAGGTGAGCGGTGCCAGCACGCCCTCGATATAGGCAATGGTTTGCGGAAGATCGAAATCGAGCTCCGGAATGCGATGGAGATCGCGCCGATAGCGACGGAGTTCTTGGAGCTCGGTCATAGAGGATCCCTTCGTGAGGCACATCTGTTGCAACTTATTGTGATACAGGATTGTGGCGCACATGTTTCCAGCATATCCCTGCATTTTTTAAACGTTATATACGAATACTCTTGTTTGGTAAAGTGCAACGTGATAGGGTCTTTACCACTTGATAGAGGCGCGGGCACGAAGAGCCGCGGGCGAGCCGGCAGGCTTTGACCCCGCGGGGAGGCGAAACCCGCCGAACTGGGTTTTTCGGGCACGAACAACCTGGTGGGCCTGTGGGAAACACCCACAGGACTGTCTGCAGCAATGCGGGAGCGCTATCCGGACATTGGGTCCACGCTATGCGGATTCGATGCGCAGATGGCGCCGTCTGGATAGCGAGGTTTACGGGACATGGCATTGACCCCCAACGAGGCATATGCGGCCAAGCAGCCGTTTGTGGACAAGGAGACGCTCGAGCATATCGTCGAGCAGTTCCCCACGCCATTTCATCTATACGACGAGGCGGGCATCCGCCGCAACATGCAAGAGGTGCGCGACGCCTTTGCGTGGAACCCGGGCTTTAAGGAATACTTTGCCGTCAAGGCCAACCCCAACCCGGCACTCATCTCCATTCTCAACGAATACGGCTGCGGCTGCGATTGCTCGAGCTATACCGAGCTCATGATCGCCCGCTCGCTGGGTATCACGGGACACGACATCATGTTCTCGTCCAACGACACGCCGGCTGCGGACTTTGAGCTCGCCGACAAGCTGGGTGCCATCGTCAACTTTGACGACATCAGCCACATCGAGTTCTTTGAGCGCGTTGCGGGGCCCATCCCCAAGACGGTCAGCTGCCGCTTTAATCCGGGCGGCCTGTTCCAGCTCTCCAACGGCATCATGGACAACCCTGGCGACTCCAAATACGGCATGACCACCGAGCAACTCTTCGAGGCCTTCCGTATGCTCAAGACCAAGGGTGCCGAGGACTTTGGCATCCACGCCTTCCTTGCCAGCAACACCGTCACCAACGACTACTACCCCAAGCTCGCGCGCATCCTCTTTGAGCTTGCCGTGCGCCTGGAGCGCGAGACCGGCGCACACGTCGCCTTCATCAATCTATCCGGCGGCGTCGGCATCCCCTACCTGCCCGAGCAGCAGGCCAACGACATTCACGCCATCGGCGAGGGAGTGCACGCGGCATACGACGAGATCCTGGTCCCCGCAGGCATGGGCGATGTGGCAATCTACACCGAGATGGGCCGCTTTATGATGGGCCCCTACGGCTGCCTGGTCACCAAGGCTATCCACGAGAAGCAGATCTACAAGGACTATATCGGTGTCGATGCAAGCGCCGTCGATTTGATCCGCCCCGCCATGTATGGTGCCTACCACCACATTACGGTGATGGGTCAGCCGGGCGGCGCCGACAAGGGCACAGCGCCCGTCACGAACACCTATGACATCACGGGCAATCTGTGCGAGAACAACGACAAGTTCGCCATCGATCGCGAGCTACCGCATATCGACATGGGCGACCTGCTTGTAATCCACGATACCGGTGCGCATGGCTACTCCATGGGCTACAACTACAACGGACGGCTGCGCTCCGCCGAGGTCCTGCTGCGCCCCGATGGCGCGGCCGACCTCATCCGCCGCGCCGAACGCCCGGGCGATTACTTTGCCACGCTCGACGTGCTGCCGTGCGGCCGAGAACTGTTGGCCAAGTCGCGCGCCGAAAGTGCCCGCCACCGCGCCCAAGACGAGCGCCTGGCAGTCGCCGCCCAATGGAACAAGCGCATCCAGATCGCCGAAGCGAAGGAGAAGAACATGGACATCCGCAATCTCGAGGGCTCAATCGTCGCCCTGGTTACGCCGTTTAAAAAGGACGGCAGTGTCGACTTTGATGCGCTCGAGCGCCTTATCGATTTCCACCTGCAAAATGGCACCGACGCCATCCTCGCCCTGGGCACCACCGGCGAGAGCGCCACGATGACCGACGACGAGGACAACTCCGTTGTCGCCGCGGTGGTCAAGCAAGTTGCAGGACGCGTTCCCGTCATCGCCGGCTCGGGCTCCAACTCCACGCAGACCATGCTCACCAAGTCGCTCACTTACCAGGGCTTGGGAGCCGACGGCCTGCTGCTCATTACCCCCTACTACAACAAATCCAACGAAGAGGGTATCTACCAGCACTTTAAGACCGTCGCCGATGCCGTAGACATCCCCTGCATCCTGTACAACATCCCCGGCCGCTGTGGCTGCGGCATCAGCGAGCGCAACGTGGAGCGCTTGGCCGCGCACCCCAACATCATGGGTATTAAGGAAGCCTCGGGCAACGTCGCCTACGCTGCCAAGATCGCCCACCTGCTGTCCGACGACTTCCGCATGTACTCGGGCGAGGACGCGCTCACCGTGCCGCTCATGAGCCTGGGTGCTTCGGGCACCATTAGCGTGTGGGCCGACGTGCAGCCGCAGCTCGTACATGACATGTGCCGCGCCTATCTGGACGGTGACGTGGCACGTGCCCGCGATATCCAGATTGCCGGCCAGCCGCTCATCAATGCCCTCTTTAGCGAGGTCAACCCCATCCCCGTCAAGGAAGCGCTCGCCCAGATGGGTATGATCGAGGCAAACTACCGCATGCCGCTGTGCCCCATGGCAGACGACACGCGCTCCGCACTTACCGATGCTCTGAAGGGAGCTGGTCTGCTTGATTAAGACCGTCATTATGGGAACGGGCCGCATGGGCTCGCTCATCCGCACTACCGCCGAGGGTATTGCCGACGCCGCCGGAGAGCCCGTTTTTGACATCGTCGCCCAGATCGGCTTCGACTTGTCAGAGCTCGAGAGCGCCCCGGCAGCCGACGTCATCATCGACTTCTCGAACGTTGCGACCTTCGACACCGTCGTCGCCTATGTCGAGCGCACGGGCGCGGCGTTGGTCTCGGGCACCACAGGCTATACGCCCGAGCAGATGGATCGCCTGCGCGAGCTGGGTCAGTGCACCCGCGTCATGCACTCCGGCAATTACTCCATCGGTATCGCAGCCCTGCGTCATCTGGTGGCACAGGCCACGCGAGAGCTGCCCGGCTTTGACTGCGAAATCGTCGAGACGCACCACAACCAAAAGGTCGACGCCCCCAGCGGCACTGCCAAGTTGCTGCTCGACGCCGTCGTCGAAGCCGAGCCCGAGGCAGGCTACCACGCCGTCTATGGCCGCGAGGGCATGTGCGGAGCGCGCGACCCTAAGGAGATCGGCATGCACTCGCTGCGCGGCGGCACCGTCGCCGGCGTGCACAAGGTAAGTTTCTTTGGCCAGGACGAGGAGGTCACGCTCACGCATCGCGCCACGAGTCGTCAGATCTTTGTCAACGGCGCCTTGGCAGCCGCGCAGAAGCTCGTCACCCGCGAGCACGGCTTCTATACCTTCGACCAGGTCATGTTTGCCTAACCAGGTATCAACCGGATCCACCCAAAGGAGAGACCGCAAATGAGCAACGCAGCCGAAATGGATGCACAGGAGATTATCAACTATATCGCCACCGCGCCCAAGAAGACGCCCGTCAAGCTGTACGTGCGCGAAAAGCCGGGCATGAAGGTCCAGTGGGGCAATGCGCATGTCTATGGCGGCCGCCGTGGCAAGACCGTCTTTGGCGACTGGGATGAGCTCAAGGCAATCCTCGACGCCAACGCCGATTCCATCGACTACTACGATGTGGAGAACGACTGCCGCAACTCCGCCGTGCCCATGCTCGACCTCAAGGGCATCAACGCCCGCATCGAGCCGGGCGCAATCATCCGCGACCGCGTCGAGATCGGCGACCGTGCCGTCATCATGATGGGCGCCATCATCAACATCGGCGCCGTCATTGGCGAAGGCTCCATGATCGATATGGGCGCCGTGCTGGGCGGTCGCGCCACCGTGGGCAAGAACTGCCACATCGGCGCCGGCACCGTGCTGGCAGGCGTCGTGGAGCCCGCCAGCGCCACGCCTGTCATCATCGAGGACGACGTTATGATCGGTGCCAATGCTGTGGTCCTGGAAGGCGTGCGCGTGGGCAAGGGTGCTGTCGTTGCCGCCGGCGCCGTGTGCGTCGAGGACGTCCCCGCCGGCGCCGTCGTGGCCGGTGTCCCTGCCCGCGTCATCAAGATGCGCGACGAGAAGACTGACAGCAAGACCGGTCTCGAGGAAGGCCTGCGCCAGCTCTAATAGTTACGCGGTTTTACCAAACCGCGTAACTTGTCGACGCTCCAAACGACCCAGAGCGGCAATCTGACGTTCAATCGTCGGGCATGACCAGAAGGTCAATGCCCTCCTCTTTCACGTCACCTTGCTCGCTCTGGGTCGTTTTCGCTGACTTATGCTCAACCTGCAACGTGATTAAGCCCCAAGTAAAAAGGCCGAAGCCCTCGTCCGAGGCTTCGGCCTTCATCATCTCAGGGTTCCGTCGTATTCAACCATGGCGGGTTGCTTTGACAGGCGCCCTACGGCCGTCTTATAGACCTCGGAACGATCGCGCCGTCCTATTGCTACAATCTCGGCAATCTCAACCATTCCGTCCTCTCGGATTCGGAAAACCATTTTGAGTCCCGCATTCCGCCATTTAATCTTTTTGCAGCCGGCGAGCTCGCCGTGAAGCGGCGTTCCGATTTCATCAGCGCGCGTCTTTAATTTTATTCAAAAGTTAAAAGCCTTATCGATTCTCGATGCTACCGATGTTTTTGAGCTCGATGGAGATGAGGCCGTTAGGCTCATTGACAAACTCGATGTACTCGGAGTTCGAACCCATCTCGGCCGGGAAGCTGATCTCGATACCCGTGTCGGTACGAATCTTATGATTGCGTACGGCCGCGCGCTCGACTTGCTTGCGCTCCACGGGCACGCGCTCGGGAACCTTCTCCTCGGTCAGCGCCGCACGCACGCTCTCCTTGATGACCGGCTCGTCCTCAAAGACCTCATCGACGATATCCCAAGGCGGCAGCTCCTCGTCGTCTTCAACCTTCTCGGCAACGGCGGCTTTGACCTTGGCGAGCGCTACGGCCGTGTTGGCGCCGTGCTCTTCGGCGACCTCCTCGACCACGCGCGTCACCGTGTCGATGACCTCCTTACCCGAAACCCCCGTGTCGCACTGCAGCAGACCGTCGGGAATGAGCATGCGATCCTCGCCGGCAATCTTGCGCTTCTTATCCACGTAGCCGATCTCCATGGTGCTCGCGCGCACGATGGCATAGCTCGGCACCTTTTGCGAGGGGTTTGGCAAAATGGCGTAGTGGCGCGCGATGTCGTTACGAACCTCGCCCTCTTCGCGACCCACCTCGTGCATGAATGCCTGCTTGGAGCCCAGCAGCATCACAGCAAACCAGCGGGCATCTTCATCATCGTCAAAGTCCGCCACAAGCACGTCAGTGGACTCGGCTTTCTCGGCCTTGGTGAGTTCGGAAGAGATGAACTCCGCAATCTGCTGAGACAAGTCCACGAACTCACGCTCGCCAAAGAAATAGCCCTTGAGCTCGCCGCCAAACGCAGAGTTCTCCGCAAACGTGGCGCGCTTATTGTCGGCCGAGGTACGTGCGCGGCGCAGATGCGTGGTCACAAAGCTGCGCACGGTACGGCTTTCGATATCCAGCTCGCGCTGGCTCATGACGTTGACGGCAGAGTCAAAGTCCAGGATATGCAGAATCGCGTGATTGATTTTCATATACGGCATTCCGTTCTAGATCGCTTTTGGCACGAACCAGTATAGCGGTCGAGTCCGCCCCAGGCGCATCGAAGATTGGTGCAAACAAGCCTGTCCCCTTTGCATAAAAAAGCGCCCGGGTCACATGGGCCCGGACGCCTTCATTGTAGCTTTTCGCTCTAGCGAGCTTGATTTAGCAGGAAAAGTCGACGCTGTCGATAATGTCCTTGAGGGCCTTTGCGGAGGCGGTGAGCTCATGCTGCTCGTCATCGTTCAGCGGCACGGGGACGCGGCAGACAACGCCGTCGCGGCCAACGACGGTCGGCATGGAGATGGCAAGATCGGACAGACCATACTCGCCCACCATGAGCGAGGAGACGGGCAGAACGGTCTGCTCGTCACGCATGACGGCAGTGCAGATGCGCTTTACCGCCATAGCGACACCGTAGTAGGTGGCGTGCTTCTTCTCGATGATGGTGTAGGCGGAGTTCTTGACGTCCTCGGCAATGCGCTTCTCGGCAGCCTCATGCTCCAGGTGGCCGTGAAGCTCGCAGAAGGTGTTCAGCGGCACGCCGGCAACCTGAGCGCTGGACCAGGCGACAAACTCGGAGTCACCATGCTCGCCCATGACGTAGGCCTGGACATCGCGCGGGTCAACCTCGACGTGGGCGCCGAGCATTTGCTGTAGACGGCCGGTGTCGAGCACGGTGCCGGAGCCGATGACATGGCCCTCGGGCAGACCGGACATCTTGATGGCGGCGTAGGTCAGAACGTCGACCGGGTTGGAGACGATGAGCAGAATGCCGTCGAAGCCAGACTTCTTAATCTCGGGAATAATGGACTTAAAGATGCTGACGTTCTTGTTGACCAGGTCCAGGCGGGTCTCACCGGGCTTCTGAGCAGCGCCAGCGGTGACGACGATCATGGCGGCGTCGGCGACATCAGAATAATCGCCGGCGTAGATCTTCATCGGCTCGGCAAACGTCATGCCGTGCGCAATATCCAGGGCCTCGCCCTCGGCGCGGTTCTTGTCCACGTCGATGAGAACCATCTCGGAGAACAGACCACTCTGCATCAGCGCGAACGCCGAAGACGAACCAACGAAACCGCAGCCGACAATAGCGACCTTCTTCTCGTTAACCATTAGAAACTCCCATCTCTCTCCACAAACAAGCCGCCCGGGAACGACCCGAGCGGCTTGCCGTAATCCCAATACATCCAATCGGGACTTTGATTATGCTCCTATACGCAGCCAAAAATCGACCGTTTACCGAAATTGTTTGCAGGATTCGTAAAATAACTGCACGAAATCGGTTTCGAGCTATTGACGAGCCCAAATAGTCTTCTAATACAGGCCCGCCTCGCGGATGGCCTCGACAGCCAAAGCGATCTGATCGGGCGGCAGGACCAGCGCCATGCGCACGTGCCCCTCGCCCGAAGGGCCAAAGCTCGCGCCCGGCGTCACCACAACGCCGGCCTTCTCCATAAGCTCCTCGCAAAACGCCATGGAATCGGTGCGACCACCGGGAAGCTTGGCCCACACAAACATAGAGCCATGCGCGTTGGGACGCTCCCAGCCCAGGCCCTCAAGACCGTCGCACAGGGCATCGCGGCGCTCCTGGTACTTCAGACGTTGCGCCTCGACCTCATCGCGCGGACCATTGAGGCAGGCGATGGCGGCCTTCTGAATCGGGAAGAACATGCCAAAGTCAATCTGGCTGCGCAGCTTGGCAAAGGCAGAGACCACATCCTCACGGCCGACCAAAAAGCCGATGCGCGCACCGGTGACGTTAAACGACTTGGAAAGCGAGAAGAATTCCACGCCCACCTCGAGCGCGCCGGGATACTGCAAGAAACTGCCGCCGGGCTCGCCGTCAAACACGATGTCGGAGTACGCGTTGTCATGGACGATCAGCAAGTCGTGCTCGCGGGCGAAGGCGATAATCTCCTCGTAGACCTCGGGCGTGCCCACCGAGCCCACCGGGTTGGCGGGCAACGACACGATCATGTACTTGGCACGATCGGCCACCTCGGGATCGATGCCCGCCACATAGGGCAGGTAATTGTGCTCCGCCACCAGCGGATAGTACTCGAGCTTGGCATCGGCGATCTTGGCGCCCGCCTCAAAGACCGGATAGCACGGATCGGGAACCAGAATGGTGTCACCCGGATCGAGCAGGGCCAGGCCCAAATGACCCACGCCCTCCTGCGTGCCATTGCACGACTGCACCATGGACGGCGTAATGCCCGAAACGCCAAAGCGACGCTCATAGTAATCGCACACGGCCTGCTTAAGCTCGGGCAGGTCGCGCAGGGAATACTTCCACATCTCGGGATTTTGGGCAGCCTGCGTGAGCGCCTCGACCACGTGGTCGTACGGCTTAAAGTCGGGCGTGCCCACGCTCATGTTGTAAATGGTCTTGCCCTGAGCCTTCAGCGCAAGAAGTTTGTTGTTGAGCGAGGCGAAGACCTCCGCGCCAAAGCGGTCGAGACGCTGCGATGCCTGCATGGTGCCACCTTTCGATATAAAAAATGCGGCGCTCCGACAAGAGCGCCGCGCGATACGGGCCATCAGATTGCAAAAGTGTAACGCTTGCAACCCCCGTATTGGTTCAATTTAGCCAACCTTAGTCAATTGGATTGAGCGCGTCGATCCGCGCAAGCCACAGACGCGAGCTGGCGTCACTCGGCATACGCCAATCGCCGCGCGGGCTGAGCGTCACCGAGCCCACCTTGGGACCATCGGGCAGACAGCTGCGCTTAAACTGCTGGGCAAAGAAGCGACGATAGAACGTACGCAACCACGTGTGGACGGTCTTGGCGTCATAGACACCCTCAAAGCTCTTGAGCGCCATACGGTAGATCTTGCCCGGCTCAAAGCCAAAACGCAGCAGGTAATAGAGGAAGTAATCGTGCAGCTCGTACGGGCCCACCAAATCCTCGGTCTTCTGCGCAATCTCACCGTCGCCCGTGGGCGGCAGAAGCTCGGGGGACACCGGCGTATCGAGGATATCGAGCAAGACCTCGGCAATACGCCCACCAAAGACATCAGCGGCATAACGTACCAGATGGCGCACAAGCGTCTTGGGCACGCTCGCGTTGACGGCGTACATGCTCATGTGGTCGCCGTTATAGGTAGCCCAGCCAAGCGCCAGCTCCGACAGGTCGCCCGTGCCGATAACAAAACCGCCAGCCTGGTTGGCCAGATCCATCAGAATCTGCGTACGCTCGCGGGCCTGGCTGTTCTCGTAGGTCACGTCTTGGACGGCCGGATCGTGCTCAATGTCCTTGAAGTGCTGCTCCACGGCCGTGTGGATCGAAACCTCGCGGAAGCTCACGCCCAGGTCGCGAGCGAGCGACTCGGCATTGGACTTGGTGCGACGCGTCGTGCCAAAGCCGGGCATGGACACGGCTGTGATACCCGTGCGCGGCAGTCCCAGTGCATCGAAGGCACGCACGGTCACAAGCAGTGCCAGCGTGGAATCCAGGCCGCCCGAAAGACCGATGACTGCAGCCTTGGTACCCGTATGGGCAAGGCGAGTCTTGAGGCCGGCAGTCTGCAGATTGAGGATCGTCTCGCAGCGCCCGGCCAGGTCACCATGGTCGGCCGGCACAAAGGGCGCGCGGGGGAAGACACGGTCAATGTCGAGCGCATCGCGCAGGACAGGTTCTTCGGCCAGCACGCCCTCAAACGAAAACTCAACGGTCGTGGCCTCCGGCGCATCGTCTGCGCGCGTCCACGTGGTCGAACGACGACGCTCGGCAACCAGACGGTCGAGGTCAACGTCGGCCACCGCCATATCGCAGGTGAGGAGCTTCGTGGCGGCGAGCTTCGAACCGTTTTCGTAGACGAGGTTCTCGCCTGCAAAGACCATGTCGGTCGTGGACTCGCCCTCGCTCGCGTCCGCGTAGGCATAGGCGCAGTACAGGCGCGCGCTTTGGTTAGAGATAAGGCTGCGGCGGTAATCTGCCTTACCGATAATCTCGTCCGAGGCCGACGGATTGAGGATCACCGTCGCACCGGCAAGCGCCATCTCGGTCGAAGGGGGCGCCGGCACCCACAGGTCCTCGCAGACCTCAATACCGAGTACCAAATCCTCGGCGCCCTCATCACAGCAGCGGTAGACAAGCCCCGAACCCAGCGGAACCGGACCCTGACCGGCAAACTCAACCCACACGGGATCGGCGGGCGCCGGAGCAAACCAACGGCGCTCATAGAACTCGCCATAGTTGGGCAGATACTTCTTGGCCGTGAGGCCCAAAAGCTCGCCCGCGCAGCACACGGCGGCACAGTTGTAGATATTCTCGGCCACCGCAACGGGAAGACCGATGGTAAAGACAATCGGCAGCTCGCGGGTTTCATCGAGAATATGTGCCAGTGCGGTCTCGCAGGTATGCAGTAATGTGCGGTTATGGAACAGATCAGCCGCGGTATAGCCAGTCAGATTAAGCTCGGGCAGCACCAGAGCACGGACACCGCGCTCGACCGCCTCGCGAACAGCCGCCAGCGCAACCTCGGCATTGCCCTCGACATCGGCCACGCGAATCCGCGGCGAGGCCGCCGCCACACGCAAAAAGCCATCAGACTGAGAAAGGTGAAGATTCATAAGAATGCTCCCGTGCGTAGACGCCATTCACAACAATTAGCAAGCCCTATTGTAGTTCAACCGCCGGGTGTAACCGCATCCCACCAATTTGGTGAGCTATTGATGAGTTGATGGTATCTGTTAAATGTCACGTACGATTCACATCTGGTGGGTACCCTGATGGCTACACGAAACGAAGCAGATTTACACCGGGAGGGCCCCGTATGACAACCAAGTACACCGACGCGCCGCGCACGCGCGTCATGACACCGGCCGCACTCAACAACGGCGTTCACGAAAACCATTCCATCGGACAGACCATGGCCATCGCGCCCAAAAAGGGCCTGTTCGACGACATTTCCATTCCCCAAATCATCGCCGGCGCCGCAGCTGCCGCCACGAGCGTCGCACTTGCTTCCAAGATCGGCATCGCCGGATCGGTGATCGGTGCCGCCGTGAGCTCGGTCATCACCGTTGTGTCCTCGCAGGTCTACCGCCACTTTATCTCTGCCAGCGCCAACGCCCTCAAAGGTACGCACGCCGCCGTCGACTACCCTGCCGGCGCCTATGAGCCCGTTGAGTTTAATGCCGAGGAGCACCTGGGGGGCGCCGCGACTACGCAGGAGATGTGCCAGGTTGCGGGGCGCGCGACCACGGCGCGCGTCGCCCCCAACAGTCTGCGTGCCAAGGCGGCGGCAGAGCGCAGCCAGACGCAAAAGAAGGTCATCGTCTTCTCGATCGCCATCGCCATCGTCGCGGTCATCGCCTGCGCTGGCGCCATCCTTATCACCACCGCCGGTGAAGGTCTGGGCGAGCGTCCCGAGTCAATCCTTTCGTCGCGCACAACCGAGCACGATGCGGATGGCTCAGATCAATCGCAAAGCCAGCAGGACGACTCGCAGGACGCCTCCGCATCCACCGATTCGTCCTCGAACACCCTCGATCAGTCGCAGGGCGCCGATTCCTCTGTGAACAACAGCGGTACGCAATCCGGCACGACTGACTCAAGCCAAACGACCGACGGCTCTCAACCGAGCACGAGCGACCAGGCAAACGGCAATACATCGGGCACAAGCTCCACCGACAACAGCAACACCAACAGCTCGAACAGTTCGAACAGTTCGAGCGGATCCGCGTCCGGCACGCCATCTGACAGCTCGAGCCAAGGCACGGCATCGGGCAACTAAGCACGTTTGCCTCTCACAGATAACCGACCTGCATAACGGGCGCGAACCGGCAACGGTCGCGCCCGTTTGCCTTGGGCGCCGAGGTAGCAAGCCCCATGCGATGGTAAGATGCTTTGGTGTGTATAGAGGAGATTTGCCATGAGCAAGACAATAGTTAAGCCCGCACTATCGCTGGGCAACCACATCTATCTGTATCGCCTGCTGCGCGATGCGATTGGGTGCGGCAAGCAAACGTTTATGACGCAGGTCGAAGAGGCGCTCGCCGCTGGTGACATGGCCGCTTATGACCTGGGCTTCGAGTCCACGCGAGAGCTGCTCGAGGAGCTCGACGACTGCATTAAGCTGACCGTCTTTAAGGGCGGCCGTCTGTATGCCACCGTCATCGCCAACGAGGCATGGGATGCCGCCCTTGCCAAAGGCGAGGACAAGCCCAAGGCTGCCAAGGGCGCCAAGCAGTCCTACAAAAAGAAAAAGCGCGGCGAGAAGGACCTCAAGGCCGTGCGTCCCAAGCACGTTAAGCATCCCGAGCCAGAAGCCATGGTTGAAGCCGCGCCGGAACCCGAGCCCGAGACAGAGATCGAAGTCGCTATTGAGGTAACAGCAGGAGCCGAAACCGAAATCGCCGCCACGACCGATCCCGAGGTCATATCAGAGCAGGAAGCCACTGCGGAGCTCGACGAGGCTCCCAAGTCGACAACCGAAGAAGCCGCCAACCAACCCGAGGCGTCTGCGTTCCAAAACAGCGATGTTTTTGGCGACGAGGCCGAGGACGATCAGTCCGACGAGCCCGACGATCAAGACGCTACCGAGTCGACGCCAGAGCCCGAGACGCCGCAGCCCGCCATCTCGCTCACGGTCGTCTATGACCCCGAGAACGCAAACGCCGGCATCACCACCATGGCCTCCACGCCAGCCGAGGCAAAGCCGAGCGTCGAGAATGAGAGCGCGGTGCAGGTTGAGGTTGAAACCGCAACTGCAGACGCGCCAGTCACCGTAAAGCCCGCAGATTCCACGATCAAGCCGGGAGCGACGCCGGAGTCCGCACCCGTCATCGAGTCCGTACCCACCTCTGCTTGCGACCAAATTCCCGCACCGGCACCGGCTTCGGTACCCGCAGCGGCCCCAACCCCCACGCCCGCAGCACCGACCATCCCCGAGGACTTCCCCGTCGATTTCACAACCGAGGTCTTCTGCCCCGGCCCATTGCTACACCAGCTGTCGACCTATCTCCCCTACGGCGCCGACACCCTCGGCATCGTCGGCGAGTACTACTGGATCGCCCGCGAGCGCGGTACCATCGAGGCCGCGCGAAACCGCGCAAGCTTCCCCTTGCGCTACACGCAGGCCGACGAGCGCCACGAAGTCACCGTGCGCATCCGCCGCAACACCACCGGCGGCCTCGGCGCCACCTGGGCTATCGATAAGGTCGAGCCTTCTACCAAGTAAAAAAGGGACGATAACCCTCAAGGTTATCGTCCCTTTCTCGTTAGGTTACCTGAGCTCGACTAATCACGCGTCAGCTTGCGGTGAATACGATGCGGCTGGGCTGCGTCCTCGCCCAGGCGCTCGATACGGTTGGCCTGATAGGCCTCGAAGTTGCCCTCGAACCAATACCAGTTGCCCGGATTCTCGTCGGTGCCCTCCCACGCCAGAATGTGCGTGGCGACGCGGTCCAGGAACATACGGTCGTGGCTAATGACCACCGAGCAGCCCGGGAACTCGAGCAGCGCCGCTTCGAGCGAGGACAGCGTCTCGACGTCGAGGTCGTTCGTGGGCTCGTCGAGGAGCAGCAGGTTGCCGCCCTGCTTGAGCGTGAGCGCCAGGTTCAGACGGTTGCGCTCGCCACCGGAAAGTACGCCAGCGCGCTTCTGTTGGTCCTGGCCCTTAAAGCCAAAGCTCGCCACGTATGCGCGGCTGGGGACCTCGGTCTCGCCGACCATCATGTGGTCCAGGCCGTCCGAGACGACCTCCCACAGGTTCTTATCGGGGTCGATGCCGGAGCGGTTCTGATCGACATAGGAGATCTTGACGGTCTCGCCCACCTCGAGCTCGCCCGAAGTCAGCGGCTCCAGGCCCACGATGGTCTTGAACAGCGTGGTCTTGCCCACACCGTTGGGGCCGATGACGCCCACGATGCCGTTGCGCGGCAGGGTGAACGATAGGTCGTCGATGAGCACGCGACCGTCGAACTCCTTGTGCAGGTGATGGGCCTCGAGCACCTTGTTGCCCAAACGCGGGCCCACAGGGATGCGGATGTCGGTCCAGTCGAGCTTCTGGCTTGCGCGGGCCTCGGCCTCCATCTCCTCATAGCGGGCCAGACGGGCCTTGTTCTTGGCCTGGCGGGCCTTGGGCGAGCTGCGCACCCACTCGAGCTCGGCCTCCATGCGCTTGGCGAGCTTGGCGTCGCGGTTGCCCTGAGCCTCGATACGCGCGGCCTTGGTCTCCAGATACGTGGAGTAGTTGCCCTTGTAGGGATAGAGGTGACCACGGTCGACCTCGCAGATCCACTCGGCAACGTTGTCCAGGAAGTAGCGATCGTGTGTGACGGCAAGCACCGCGCCCTGGTAGTTGTGCAGGAAGTGCTCGAGCCACAGGATCGACTCGGCGTCCAGGTGGTTGGTGGGCTCATCGAGCAGCAGCAGGTCGGGAGCCTCGAGCAGCAGCTTGCACAGGGCCACGCGACGGCGCTCGCCGCCGGAAAGCACATTGACCGGCATGTCGGAATCGGGCAGCTGCAGGGCATCCATAGCCTGGCCGAGCTTGGAATCGATATCCCAGCCGTCGGCGGCGTCGATCTCGTCCTGGAGCTTTCCCATCTCGGCCATGAGGGCATCCATGTCGCAGTCCGGGTCGCACATCTCCTCGCCGATCTTATTGAAGCGATCGACCTTGGCAATCATGTCGCCAAATGCCATGCGCACGTTCTCGATGACGGTCTTGTCGTCGTCGAGCGGCGGCTCCTGCTGCAGGATACCCACGGTGTAGCCGGGGGTAAGTCTGGCATCGCCGTTGGAGACTTCCTCGATGCCGGCCATGATCTTGAGCAGGGTCGACTTGCCCATACCGTTAGGGCCCACGACGCCGATCTTGGCACCGGGATAGAAGCTCAGGGTCACGTCGTCAAGGATCACCTTGTCGCCATGAGCCTTGCGAGCCTGATACATCTGGTAGATAAACTCTGCCATTTGCCTGTTTTATCCTTTCTACCTGCTATTTCCCTATTCTTGTTTCGCTTTAGTGGAAACGAGATGAGAAAACCAGCTCTAAAACGTAACGAAAAAGGGGCACGGTTACCCATACCCCCTAATACTACCTGGGAAAAGTCCCCCGGAACATACTATGAACTGCGTACGCTAGTTTTCCGCAACCTTAACGAGCGGCTCGCTGCGATTTGCGCCACAGCAGATACGAGTAGACGTAGACGACTCCGACCGAACCAAACGCCAGAACCGCAATCACCGCGGCGACAACTTCACTCGAAAGCACGCTACCCGCAACGCCCATCACAATCAGACCAACACCCAGCACCATAAAGCAGGCACCGCCAAAACGCTGCGTACGGCGCCAGTTCTCGGGATCGGCAAGCGCCCAGGGCGTCTTGATACCGAGCGTATAGTTCTGCTTCACACGCGGCAAGTAGTTGCCTACGCCAATGAACAGCAAACCGACAGCACCGGAAATCAGCACGTTGACCGAACCGACCGCCGGCACCACGCCCCAGACCGTAAGCTCTCCCAGCCAGCTTATACCACAAATGAACAGGGTGAAGGCGATTACGAAGCCCTGATAGAACTTGCCCGAGGTTCGATATGCCTCACCTTTGGGATCGATGCGCGGCACCACGTAGAACATTGCGAGAAGCACCAGGGGCAGCACGCCGTGCGCGGAGGCCATCCAGCTGGGACCCCAACCGTCAACGCCGTTCGCGCCCCAGTGCGTGGGAATCTGCGCAGGCAAGCTCGGCATCACCATAAGGTGCGCTACGATATTGGCGACGCACAGAGCGACCAGCGCGATCCACACGCGTGGCGATACCCCCGTGGCGTGAATGCCCTTGTTTTCGTTATTCATCCTTATCACCTTCAGTGTTTGTAAAGCCCATAAACCAACCGATCAAGTCCTGCATGACGGTGGTGTTTAAGCTGTAAACGATGTTTTGGCCATGACGTTCATCGGTCACCAACCCGGCGTTTTTGAGCGTCGCCAAATGATGGCTCAACGACGGCTTGCTGATGTCAAAATGCTCGGCAAGCTCCCCAGCCGTGCGGTCGCCCTCGCGTAGTAGTTCCAAAATGCGCCGCCGCGTAGGATCGGCCAGCGCTTTAAAACCCTCTCCCGGCATAGGACCTCCTCTCATCATTTCGTTCGACGCGCACACTATACTCGATATTTAGATATTTGTCTAACTATCTAATCTTGTACTCAAAATAGCCGCCCCGCGTAATGCGAAGACGGCCACTTCTCACGCCATAAACGTGTTTCGGAGTTGGCTAACCCGCGGCAACGGGCGCCATCTGCTTCAATCTTATGCGAATCCCGATCCCATTTCAACAAACCCCAAGGGTTCAAATGGAATCGTGATAATACCTATAATGGCGATAGCTAAAACACGATTCGCTTCCCCATCGGAGGATATTTATGACCGAAACCGTTGCCGCAGCCGCCATCGAGACACGCGACACCAAGCTCGAGATCATCATGGGCCGCGAGGCACTCGATAAGCTCGCCGATGCTACGGTGCTGGTGCTCGGCTGCGGAGGTGTGGGCTCCAATTGCTGCGAGGCACTCGCCCGCGGCGGCATCGGTCATTTCGTCATTCTGGACAAGGACATCATCGCACCCAGCAATATCAATCGTCAGGCCATCGCCTTCCAAAGCACCGTCGGCAAGCGCAAGGTAGACGTGATGGAAGCCATGATTCGCGATATTAATCCCGCCGCCACCGTTATCAAGCGCACCGAATACCTGTTGAGCGACAACATCGACGAGTTCTTTGCGAGCGTTTTTGAGCAGACGGACGGCAAGCTCGACTACGTCGTCGACGCCATCGACACCATCTCGGCCAAGCTCACCATTGCCAAATATGCTCAGGACCACGACATTCGTTTGGTTAGCTCCATGGGCGGGGCCAACAAGCTCCATCCCGAGTGCCTCCACTTTGCCGACATCTTCGATACGGTACGTGACCCCATGAGCCGCATTATGCGCAAAGAATGTAAGAAGCGCGGAATCAAGAGCCTACATGTATTGTTTAGCTGCGAGGAATCGGTTAAGACACAGCCCCGCGACCCTTCCAACATCCACGAGCGTACCGAGCTCGGAACCGCCAGCTTTATGCCGCCCATCATGGGTCAGATGATTGCCGGCGAGGTTATCCGCCAGATCAGTGGGCGCGGCACCGAGCGCGTGCGCGCCGATGGCCAGCGCCTGAACTAGCGGAGTGCGCCGAGATGGAGCCCCGGTTATTTGATGCACACTGCCATCTTGATTTGATGGCTTACCCGAATGCTGTTGCCGACGAAACTGCGGCTATAGGACTGGGGGTCTTTGATTGCGGGGTCGACCCGCGCGACTTCGCGGCAGCAAAAAAGCGGGCCAGCCGTTACCCAAACATTATCGCGGGCGTTGGCCTCCATCCCTGGTGGCTCGCCGACGGCCGCTGCGGTCCTGCCGAAATCAATCTGCTTTGCAAAGTTGCTGCCCAAGAGCGCTATATCGGCGAAGTCGGACTCGACTTTTCCGCGCGCTTTGCCGGAAGCGAACCGCTTCAAATGCAGGCACTTGACCGGCTCTGCGATGCGCTCGTGCAGTGTCCTCTTGCCGGGCGCGTAATATCGATTCACGCCGTTCGTTCGGCAGGAACCGTACTGGACGTACTCGAATCGCATGGTCTACTCATCCCAAACCCCGACTCCCCCGCTATCATCTTCCACTGGTTTAGCGGTACTTCGGACGAACTCACCCGCGCGCGTAATGTGGGCTGCTATTTTTCTGTCAACGAACGCATGCTCGCGTCTAAACGAGGACGCGAATACGCACGACAGATTCCACTCGATCGTTTACTACTCGAGACCGATGCACCAGCGGAGGCAAACACAGAAACAAGCGCGCAGTCGCTCATCAAATCGCTCACAAGGACCTCGATGCGCATCGCCTCGCTCAAAAATTGTGACGCAAAGCGTATCGAATCGGCAGTTTTAACAAATGCACACTCTATTTTTGGCCTTCGCTAACCCCTCTGGGCAAAAAGACGACAACGATACCATTATGACGGTAGACGTGCCGTCCAAGTCCTACGCAAGCTCCAGCAGCTCCGGCAGCTGGTCGATAATCTTGTCCGCGGCATCTTGGCTAAAGCCGAAGCGTTCCTCGCGCTTGGCAATGACCGTCAGGCCGGCTCGCTTGCCGGCAGTGATACCAGGCACCGAATCCTCAACGCAGCAGCAGCGATTCGCGGGAAGTCCCAGCAGGTCCAGCGCATGCAGGTAGATGTCGGGCTCGGGCTTGCTCTCCTTAAACTGCTCGCCGCTCACCACATACTCAAAGGCATCCGACAGCCCGCACGCATTGAGCACTTCCTCGATGCTATCCATGGGAGACGAGCTGGCAAGCGCCACGCGAACGCCGCGGCGCGGCAGCTCTCGAATCGTATCCACGGCGCCTGGGTTAATCAAAGCCTGATAGTCGCGCGGACGCTTATGCGCCCACTCGTCCCAACGGGCCAACGCTTCCTCGCCAGTGAAATGCCCCTTACCGGCGCGCTCAAACCAATCGACCAGCATATGCAGGAAGAACTGATGTGAGGTACCGATCTGCCCGTTCAACTCCTCTTGAGTCAGGTTAAGCCCAAGCTCCTTGGCAAACGCGGCAGTCTCGCTCAGGTAGTAATACTCGGTATCGACAATGACGCCGTCCATGTCAAAGATAACGGCGTCGAACGGAAATGCGGACACGGCACCCTCCCTAACAAAAGGGCGCCTGTAAGCAGGCGCCCGAACCATGCATTAATCGGCGATTCTAACCCAGCAGCTTATCCAGCGCCACCGCAATGCCGTCTTCGTTGTTATTGGCAGTCACCATCTGGGCCACGGCCTTAACCTCGTCAACCGCGTTGCCCATGGCAACACCGGTGCCGGCCCACTCAATCATGGACTTGTCGTTCTGGCCGTCGCCAAACGAGACGACCTCGCTGGCATCGATGCCGAGCTTGGGCAGGGCACCCTCGAGCGCGCGGGCCTTGTCGATACCGGGAGCCGTAAACTCAAAGTACCAGTCGGCCGTAAACATACCCGAAAGCTTCTGAGTAAAGGGCGCATACATCTCCTCGTGATGCGCTTGCAGATAGGCCGGGTCGCCCGCAGTGAGCAGCTTGTCCACGGGATAAGTGTCCACGACCTCATGCAGGCTCTCCACCTCGCGAATCTTAAGATCGCACGCGTCGCGCTCATACTTGACGATATTCTTCTGCGAGCCATCCGGCAGCGTAATCATGCAGCGGTACGAGTCCTCGACGTGCAGATCGCGACCAAGCGAAATCATAGGGATCACGTCAAAATTACGCAGATGATCAATCAGACGGTGCAGTTCGTCAGCCGGCATGGCCTGGTCAAAAAGGACCTCATCGGTCTGAGCGTCGACCACATGCGCGCCATTAAAGGCCACCAGCAGACCGTCATGGTTATGAAGGTCGAGCTCCTGCGCCAAGGCGTGCAGCCCCCATGCGGGACGGCCCGAAGCCAAAATGAGCTTAATGCCCGACTCCTGCGCCGCGAGCAGCTTCTCGCGCGTACGCGGGCTGATGACCTTTTGGTCGTTGGTGAGCGTACCGTCGATATCCATTGCGATGGCTTTGATTGCCATATAAGCCTCCCTGTCATTGAACAACCTTGCCTGAGTCATCATACAGAACACCTACTGCGGCTCTGTCTGCGACGGGTAAAAAGTCATATTGTCCCGAACATGAACGGCGTGTGGTCGTGAAGCTTTATCGCTCAGGTCAAATACGTCTGCTAGCGACGCTCATCCGTCGGTGCGCCCTCGACGATCGCGATGCCCGCCGATGCACCCAACGCGCTGGCGCCGGCCTCGATGAATGCGCAAGCCTCTTCGTAATTATGGATACCGCCCGCCGCCTTGATTGCCACGGCATCGCCGAGCACCTCGTGCATCAGCCGCACGTCCTCGAGCTTAGCACCGCCAAAGCTTCTGCCGGTCGATGTCTTAAGGAATCCCGGCTTGGCCTCCAGCGCGATCTCGCATACACGGCGCTTGGCGGCGTCGTCGCCGTCCAGCTTGCACATCTCAACGATTACCTTGTCAGTGATGCCATGCGCGCGACAAAAATCAGCAACGGCAGTCATCTCGCGCTCGATGGCATCAAAATCGCGGTTCTCGATCGACCCCTGATTCAAAACGTAGTCAATCTCGGTAAAGCCACACGCAGCGTATTCCTCAAACCTCGCAAGCTTCTCCTCAAGCGTCATAGTGCCCTGGGGAAAGTCGATAGCGCCGGCAAGGATGATGTCAGAGCCCTCGAGCATGGCGCGGCCCGTCTCGTACTCCTGCAGGTTCGCAAATACGCAGCGAAAGTTGTACTTTAGCGCCTTCTCGACATACTGCTCAAACGTGTCCTCGGGGGCATCGATATAGTCGATGTATTTATTGATGGGTTTGGCAAGCGTCATGCTGGGCCTCCTTGTTCAGGGCTGACAACCGATTCGTGGTTTCACGCGAAAAACCACGTTCAATCTACACCCGACATGCAAGGGCAGCGCCCTCATTCCGGCAAGTGGTATGAAATTAGCTGTAGACGTATATTTACGGACAGCGAATGGCACCGCACGCGGATGCCGACTGCAAGACATCCCCCCCCTCAATACGCCCTCATGCCCACTCAAATAGCAAAGGGGCCCGCATCCCAACGGATACGGGCCCCTTTCATTCATAAGCCAACTCGGCCGTAAAGACTACTTACGGTGAGCGCGGTAGAACTCGATGAGCGCCTGGGTCGAAGCGTCCTGCTCGGCCTTGGCGGCGTCGTCGTGGAAGGCCGGGGTAATCTGCTTGGCAAGCTGCTTGCCCAGCTCGACGCCCCACTGGTCGTAGGAGTCGATGCCCCAGACCGTGCCCTCGACAAACGTGATGTGCTCGTACAGGGCGATGAGCTCGCCGAGTGCGAACGGGGTCAACGTATCGCCGAAGATCGAGGTCGTCGGACGGTTGCCCTCAAAGCAGCGGGCCGGGACGATCTGCTCGGGCGTGCCTTCGGCGCGCACCTCATCGGCCGTCTTACCAAAAGCGAGCGCCTTGGTCTGGGCCAGGAAGTTGCCCAGGAACAGCTCGTGAACATCCTGGCCGCTGTCGGTTGCGGGGTTGGCGGTATTGGCAAAGGCGATGAAATCGGCCGGGACCACCACGGTGCCCTGGTGCAGCAGCTGGTAGAAGGCGTGCTGACCGTTGGTGCCGGGCTCGCCCCAGAAAATCTCACCGGTGTCGGAGGTCACGGCGCTGCCGTCCCAGCGGACATGCTTACCGTTGGACTCCATGGTGAGCTGCTGCAGATAGGCCGGGAAGCGGTGCAGGTACTGGCAGTACGGCAGCACGGCGTGGCTCTTAGAGCCGAAGAAGTTGACGTACCAGACGTTGAGCAGGCCCATTAGCGCGACAGCGTTGTTCTCGAGCGGGGTATTGCAGAAGTACTCGTCGATGGCGTGGAAACCCTCGAGGAACTGCTGGAAGCGCTCGGGACCGAGCACGACGATCAGCGACAGGCCCACGGCGGAGTCGACGGAGTAGCGGCCGCCGACCCAGTTCCAGAAGCCGAAGGCGTTGGCGGGGTCGATACCGAAGGCCTCAACCTTGTCGAGTGCGGTGGAAACGGCAACGAAGTGCTTGGCCACGGCCTCGGCGTTCTGCTCATCGGAGCCGTCGATGGCACCCTGAGCCTTGAGCTGCTCGAGCATCCAGGTCTTGACCTCGCGAGCGTTGGTGAGGGTCTCGAGCGTGGTGAAGGTCTTGGAGACGATAATCACGAGCGTGGTCTCGGGATCCAGGCCCTTGAGCTTCTCGGCCTGGTCGTTGGGGTCGATGTTGGAGATATAGCGGCAGTCGATACCGGCGTCGGCGTAGGGACGCAGGGCCTCGTAAGCCATGACCGGGCCCAGATCGGAGCCACCGATGCCGATGGACACCAGATGCTCGATCTTCTTGCCGGTAACGCCCTTCCACTCACCGGAGCGCACGCGCTCGGCAAAGGCGTACATGCGGTCGAGGACCTCGTGCACGTCGGCGACGACGTCCTGGCCGTCGACGATGAGCTGGCCCTTCTCGCTTGCCGGACGGCGAAGCGCGGTGTGCAGGACGGCGCGGTCCTCGGTGGTGTTGATGTGCTCGCCGGAGAACATGGCGTCGCGGCGCTCCTCGAGCTTCACCTCGCGGGCAAGATCGCACAGCAGCTTGACGGTCTCATCGGTCACCAGGTTCTTGGACAGGTCGAAGTGCAGGTCACCGGCGTCAAAGCTCAGCTTGTTCACGCGCTCTGCATCGGCAGCGAACCAGGCCTTGAGGTCGATACCTTCGGCCTCGAGCTTCTCCTGATGAGCCTCGAGCGCCTTCCAAGCGGCGGTCGACGTAGCGTCGATAGGTGCGGCAACAGTTGCCATAAAGTCCTCCTCAACATACGGGCGCAAACCTCCATGCGCCCGGATAATCAGATGCCCCTATTCTAGCGCAGGTCAAGACCGTAATCAGCCAGCGTTGCCAATCCGCCCCCAAACGGCGACCGACCAAAAAGGGACAGGTTTATTTTGGCAGGTCAAACGCTTTACCTACCAAAAATAGCCCATCTCTTTATGGCAGACATTAGGCCGCGGCGCACACGCTGCCGAGCAACTCACGCAGAGGAGACCCAATGCCCTCAAGCAGTTCGGGAGCGATGATGGCAAAAACGGGAACCTCACCGGCCCCCACGACGGCAGGCACTTTGCCCTCCGAGACAATACATCCATAAGGGACAAAACCGTCTTCGCCGGCATCGAGCGCCGCCATGCGACGCGCGAGTTCGCGCGCAAAGCCAGCAGTATCGGCATCGCCGATCGCCAGGACAAAGTCCACGCCTTCGTCGGTCGCCAGGGCCCCAGCTTCGTCGATCAGCTCGTCTCCCCCGTCGCCCTCAACCGAGCCGCAACGAAAAAGCACGCGCTCGAGCAGAGCTCGGTCAAGCGAGCCGAGCGCCGCCGAGACAAGCTCATCGCGCGTATGTTTGTCGCCACCCAGCACCACCAGCGCCTTGGTGCCGCCGTAGTGAGCGACCAATCGTCCACACCAGCGAGCCACGTCTCCATCCGCAACAAGGCGCGTCGGCATACCAAACCCATAGTTGACCATTATCCCCACAACCCTTCCGTGCTTTATGGTGGTATCGATCGTTAGGCTCATGCTACGAAGCGAGGTTTTCCGAGCTGTTTCGCGCTCTTTAGCGCTGCGTTAAAACCCGATGCAACCGCCCGACCATACCTGCCAAAAAGGGACAGGTTTGTTTTGGTCGGTCAAGCGTTTTACCTACCAAAATAAACCTGTCCCTTTTTGGCAGGTTTTGACGATGTCTGGACGAGCGGGTATTATCGAACATGCATTCGATAAGAACATGTGTTTGATGGGAGAACGCGTGGGGCACGGGCGTCACACCTATATCTGCATCGACCTCAAGACGTTTTACGCCAGCGTCGAGTGCGTCGACCGCGGGCTCGATCCGCTCACCACCCACCTGGTCGTTGCCGACGAATCACGCGGGCGTACGACCATCTGCCTCGCCATTACCCAGGCCATGAAAGACCTCGGGATACACAACCGCTGCCGTCTGTTTGAGATTCCCGACGGCATCGACTACATCAAGGCCGTACCGCGCATGCAGCACTACATGGAGGTGTCGGCGCAGATCTACGGTATCTACCTTGAATACGTGAGTCCGCAAGACGTTCACGTCTACTCAATTGACGAGTGCTTTATCGACGTGACACCCTATCTAGAGCTCTACCATACCAATGCCAAAAGCTTTGCCTGCATGCTGCGCGATGAGGTCCTCGCGCGCACCGGCATCACGGCGACAGTCGGCATCGGCCCCAACCTATTCCAGGCCAAGGTGGCGCTCGACATTACCGCTAAGCACGTACCCAGCCGCATCGGCATACTCGACGACGAGACCTTTCGCAAGGAGATCTGGCCCCATCGCCCCATCACCGATATCTGGGGCATCGGCCCCGGCGTGGCAGCTCGCCTCGAAAAGTACGGGGTATACGATCTGATGGGCGTCGCCGCGCTCGACGAAAACCTGCTTTACGACGAACTCGGCGTCAATGCCGAGTATCTCATCGACCACGCCTTTGGGCGTGAGCCGACAACTATCGCCGATATTCAGGCCTATCGCCCGCAGGCAACTTCAACCACCACAGGACAAGTGCTCTCGAAGGGTTATGCCTACGAGCAGGCCTACACCGTCTTGCGCGAGATGGTCGATGCCGCCGTACTGGACTTGGTCGATAAGCACGTGGTCTGCGACAGCATCTCGCTCTTTGTGGGCTACGCGAGCGAGCGCGCCGACATACGCCGCCTCGACGCCAGCGGCACAGCGCAATATGTAGACGGATGCGGACATGTGCGTTCGAGCACGTCGAGCATCGAACCCGCCGCAACCGCCGGCCCCGAGCTCGCACCCCGTGCACCCAAGCCCGTCCAGCGCGATGACGAACGACGCCGTCTGGTGCGCGAGGCACAGGCAATCGACGGCATCTTTGTGGGAGAGCATGGCGGCAAACCGCGTGGCGGCTATGCCGCGCTCTTTGCGCACTCTAACGCTTCGCGCAAGCTGCCCGAGCGCACCAATTCGTTTAAGAAGATCATGGGCTATTTCGATGAGCTCTGGGCGCAGACCGTCGATCCCAAACGACCGGTCAAGCGCATCAATTTGGGCTTTGGCAACCTCATGCCCGAGGAATTTGCCACCATCGATCTGTTTAGCGATGTTAAGGCCGATGAACGCGAGCGTGACCTGGCCCGCGCCGTTCTGGCCGTGAAGGGCAAGTACGGCAAGAATGCCCTGGTCAAGGGATTAAGCTTTACCGCCGGCGCCACCGCACGCGAACGCAACGATCAGGTAGGAGGACACCGTGCCTAAGGCCCAACAACAGCCGATGCGGCCACCGACGCCTTTTGAACGCCTGGCGGACCCCGAGGGAAGACGTCGCTCCGCCGACCCCAAGCTCACCGCTAACGGTGCCGTTCGCGCCAACCGCGCCGCGCAGTTTATGCCCTTTGCCGCCCTCACGGGATACTACGAGCTCGTGCGCAAACAAGAGATCTCTGTTGAGCCCAAATGCGAACTCACGGAAGAAAAAGCCCTCGAACTTTCAAAAAAGCTCGAGGGCCTCAAACGCGGCGACTTGGTGCGCGTCACTTATTACGATACATACGGCTATCGTAGCCGCACCGGCATTCTCGACGAAGTGCTCCCCGCGTTCAAGCTGCTCAAACTCCGAGACATCGCCATCGGCTTCGACGATATCCAAGACATCGAGCTGCGCGGCCGAGCCTAAGCGCAAGCGTACGCCCGGCCCTACGGCTTTATGACGTAATAGCCCGCATCCCTCACGGCAGCCTCAAGCACCTCACGATCGATCGGGTTTTTAGAACGGATGCACGCCGTGTGGTCTGTATACGTCACCGTGGCCCAAATGCCATCGAGAGCGTTGAGGGCGTTCGTCACATTTTGCGCGCAGCCGCCGCAGCTCATACCGCCAATAAGCAGCTCATCGCTATAGGGGTAGTGAGACACATCGGTGTCCGCGACCGCGACCCTCTTGACCTTCTTTCTGCCCGCCCCATCGCCGCAACAGCATTTGCCATGCGTCGATGCGACAATACGCCGGAATCCAAAAAATAAGCCGCCGGCAATTACGGCAAGCACAATGATGTTTGCCGTTTTCTGCTATGTCAGCCACATAAAGCAGCTACGAGATGTTGCCCAAAAACGCCTTGGTGCGCTCGCTCTTGGGATGGTCGAAGACCTCGCTCGGCGTGCCCTCCTCCACGATAACGCCGCCGTCCATAAAGACGACGCGGTCGGCGACGTCGCGGGCAAAGCCCATCTCGTGCGTCACCACGATCATCGTCATGCCGTCACGCGCAAGATCGCGCATGACGCCAAGGACGTCGCGGACAAGCTCGGGGTCGAGCGCCGACGTGGCCTCATCAAAGAGCATCACGTGCGGGTTCATCGACAGGGCGCGGGCGATGGCCACGCGCTGCTGTTGACCGCCCGAAAGCTGGCTCGGCATAAAATCGATGCGCTCGGCCAGGCCGACCTTGGTCAGCTCCTCGACGGCAATCTTCTCGGCCTCTTCCTTGCTGCGCTTGAGCACCTTTTGTTGCGCAAGCATGACGTTCTTTTTGACCGACAGGTGCGGGAACAGATTGAACTGCTGAAACACCATGCCCAAGTGCGTACGCACCTTATTGAGGTCGACGCCCTTGGCGCACACATCCACGCCCTCAACGACAATCGAGCCGCTCGTGGGCTCCTCAAGACGGTTAATGCAGCGAAGCATCGTCGACTTGCCCGAGCCCGAGGGGCCCAGGACCACGACGACCTCACCCTTGTGCACATCCAGATCGATGTCGCGCAGGACCACGTTATCGCCAAAGGCCTTCTGGAGATTCTTGATGCTGACGACGACCTCGTTCGAGTTATTGGTTTCGCTCATAATAGAACCTCCTTACAGACCTGCAATATGATCGGCGGGTGTCGCGACAACCTGTCCGGCGCTCTTGGTGGGACGCTTCTTTTTGGTTTCGGCCGTCCCCAGAAGCCTCGCCTCAAGACCGCTCACCAAGCGCGCAAGCGGCAGGGTAATGACCAGATAGAACAGGGCGGCAACCACATACGGCGTGATGGAGCCCGTCGTCGCCACGATGGTGCGGGCATTCATGACGATCTCGACCACGCCCACGGCGGCGAGCAGCGACGTATCCTTGTAAAGCAGGATAAACTCGCTGGTCAGCGTAGGCAGGACATTGCGGAACGTCTGCGGAATCATAACGTAGAGCAACGTCTGGAAGGCATTCATGCCCAGCGAGCGGGCAGCCTCGTTTTGGCCCTTGGGGATCGACTGAATACCGGCACGGAAGATCTCGCACAGGTACGCAGACGAGTTCATGGCCATGACGATAACGCCCAAGACGTAGTCGTCCACCTTGACGCCGGCAAGTGGCAGGCCAAAGAACGCGATATAGATCTGCAGGAACGCCGGCGTACCACGGATGATATTCACGTAGATGCCGGCAAGACAGCGCAGGATGCGCGACTTGGAGATGCGCATGAGCGACAAGGCAAAGCCAAAGGGGATTGCCAGCGGAAACGCCACAAGCACGATCGAGAGCGACATAAGGAAGCCCTTAAATACGACCGGCAGGCTCTGGACCAAAATGACCGGGTTCAAGAACAGACGCAGGAACATATTGGAATTCCAAGCCTCGACCCACTGCTGTTCCTTAAGATCGGCCTGGAAGTTATCGAAGGCCGTCACGCCCTTAATCTCGACGGAAGGAATCTTGGAAATCTTCTTGGTCGAACCGTCGGCGAGCGTATAGGTGCCGCTAAAGGCCTCGTCGCCGCCTTCGACGGGGAAGGTCACGCCGTACACCTCGACACGGAAAAAGCCGCCGGCAGGCGCCGTCTCGCCAAAGTCGATCTTGAGCGTCTGGCCATCAGCCGTGCACGTGGGCTTCATGGGTGTGCGATCCATGAGGTCCTCGCCCGAGAGCATCGTCAATCGCGTGTCATCGGTACCAAACGTCGTGCCGTCGACAAACGTCAGCGAAAGACCGCTCAGCTCCTCGTCGGCGTCGGCCTGAACTTCCCAGGTAATACGTGTCTCGGTGCCGCCGACCACATCGCTGCCCGAACCGGTGTTGGGTCGGGCGGTAATCTTTGCGGTCTCAAGCGCTTGGGCAGTCGAGGGCGCAGATGCCCCCACGCACACCAGCGCGAGCGCCACGGCCATGACGCAGGCTAGCTTTTGGAGCAAGGCGGGTAGTGAAGAACGCTGCCCAGCGGCCCCTTTGTTCAGTCGAGACAAGGTGGCTCCTATCGTAGAAGTTGCCGGCAAATAGAGACGGAAACACTCTCCGTCGAGAGAAGCGCAAAGGCCCTCTCCGCTAAACGGAAAGGGCCCACACGCAATCAAGTATCTGTTTACTTGATGTTGTACTTAGCCATGAGGGCGTCAACGGTACCGTCGTCGGTCAGGTCCTTGATGGCCTGGTTGATGTCGTCCTTGAGCTTGGTATTGCCCTGGTTGATGGCAATGGCGTACTCCTCGCCGGTGCTGATCTGCTTAACCGTATGGCAGGTGTTGAACTGCTCGGCGGTCAGCTGGCTGGCAACGGAGCGGTTGGTGACTACGGCATCGCCCTTATCGGACTGCAGGGCGCTGAAGCACTCGGTAGCGTCCTTGTAGGGGACGATCTTGGCCTTGGGGAAGTTCTCCTGGGCAAAGGCCTCGGCGGTCGAGCCAGACTGGACGATAATGGTAGCGTCGGCGTTGTTGAGCTTCTCGCTGTAATTGTCGGCCGTGATGTCGGTGTTATCGACCTTGGTCACGATAGCCTGATCGTCCATGTAGTAGGAATCGGAGAAAGCGACTTCCTTCTCACGCTCGGGCGTGTCGGTGATAGCCGCAATGGAGACGTCATACTTGGTACCCGAAGCGACACCGGGGACGAGCGTGTCGAAGTCGTTGTTGACGTACTCGACATCCAGGCCCAGCTTGTCGCCGATAGCCTTGATG
Organism: Collinsella sp. LCP21S3_A9; assembly: GCF_052118785.1. Classification (NCBI taxonomy): domain Bacteria; kingdom Bacillati; phylum Actinomycetota; class Coriobacteriia; order Coriobacteriales; family Coriobacteriaceae; genus Collinsella; species Collinsella sp. LCP21S3_A9. Next base: position 55,174 of record NZ_JBQKGN010000007.1, read on the forward strand.
AGCTCAAGGTCAAAGCCCTGATAATCGCCGTTGTCATCCTTGTACTCAAACGGAGCGTACTCGGCAGAGGTGCCGACGGTCAGCGTACCGTCCTTGACGAGCGCGTACTCCTTGGAGCCGTCGACCTTCTCGACCTTAGCGTCGTCAGAGCTGCTGGAACCGGCATCAGAACCAGAGGTGGCGTTGGACGAGCCGCAGCCCGTCAGTGCGAGGGCAAGCGCCATGGCGCCCGTGGCGGCAAATGCGCCAAGCTTCTTCAGCTTCATAATCAGTCTCCTTCCAATGGCCCCATGTGATTCAGGGGCCTGCAAAAACTGAGGGCTATTATGCACCCGCGTGAGAGAATCTGCAATTAGAAAACTGATTGAAACAAACCCATAACGTGAATGGAACACTCCACTTTATGACAGTCATTACTGCTGCAATGACCTTAACAGTTTAATTTCAGCCGCATAACCTGCAAGTTCGTTCGGCGTTTCCAAAATGAATGGCAATGATCGCAGGCGGCTATTCGATACAATATTCTGCATAACCTGCATTCCGCCGCCAAGTTCCTCGCTGCCGAGGTAACCCTTGCCGATGCACTCATGCCGGTCCTTATGGGCACCGCGGGGATTCTTGGAATCATTGATATGCACAGCGCGCAGGCGCTCGATACCTACCACACGATCGAACTCGTCGAGCACACCGTCAAGATCTTGGACGATATCATAGCCGGCGTCATTTACATGGCAGGTGTCCAGGCAAACGCCCAGCTTGGCCGACAGCTCGGGGCGCCTGTCAGCAACGCCCTCGATGATGATCGCCAGTTCCTCAAAGCGGCGGCCCACCTCGGTGCCCTTGCCAGCCATGGTCTCGAGCAGCACCGTCGTCTGCTGGCCCTCAAACATCACCTGGCACAGGGTGTCGACGATCATCTGAATGCCGGCGTCGGAACCCTGTCCCACATGCGCACCGGGATGGAAATTGTAGTAGTTACCGGGCAGCGCTTCCAGACGCTGCAGATCCTCAGCCATGGCCTCCAGGGCAAACTCGCGCGCCCGCTCTTTGGCCGAGCAGGGGTTATAGGTATACGGAGCATGGGCCACGAGGGGACCAAAATCGTTTTGTTCCATAAGCTCGCGCAGGGCCGCCACGTCATCCATGTCAAGGTCTTTCGCCTTGCCGCCGCGCGGGTTGCGCGTAAAGAATGCAAAGGTATTGGCGCCAATGGATAGCGCCGTCTCCCCCATCGCCCGATAGCCCTTCGTCGTGGATAGGTGACACCCAATCGTCAGCATCCCCAGCTCCCCCTCATCAGTTACGGTGAAATAGTTCCTGTTGATGCCTTATTCTGCCGCAAACAGGAACTATTCCACCGCAAGTTATAAAAGGGTCATGAGGAGCGCGTTTTGCCGAAGGCCTTAAGCACCGCCGTCACGGGTCCAGGCTGAAAACGGCGGCGTACGTCGTCGAGACGCTCGGGAATATCGATATGCTGCGGGCAGTGCCGCGCGCATTTGCCGCATTTGACGCAATTGCTCACCAACTTGGGCTCGCTTGTGCGCACCGCGCTCGCCGTAAAATACTGCGATAGACCCGTAAACCAGCTGTGCGCATAGCTTGCGTTGTAGGCGGCAAAACATCCAGGAATATTGATGCCTTTAGGACACGGCATGCAGTAACCGCATCCCGTGCAGGGCACGCGATTCGATTTTTCAAACTCCTCCAGCACGTGCGCGATGGCATCGAGCTGAGTAGCTGTCATCGAATCCGGCAGGGCCCGATCGGCCAACGCCGCGTTCTCATCCACCTGCGCGGTATCGGTCATACCCGAAAGCAGCATCGTCACCTGAGGATGATTCCACACCCACGAAAGCCCCCAAGCGGCAGGAGTGCACAAATGCGGGTCACGGGCGCTATCGAGCACAGCGCGGGCCCGCGGCGGCAACTTACCTGCCAGACGTCCGCCCAAAAGCGGCTCCATTACAAATACCGCAAGCCCACGTTCAGCAGCCGCCATGAGCCCCGCCGTCCCCGCCTGATAGTGCTCTCCGGCGTAGTTGTACTGGATCTGGCAAAAGTCCCACTCATAAGCATCGAGCATCGTGAGGAAGTCCGCCGCACTGCCGTGGTACGAAAAACCGATCCGGAGAATACGCCCCGCAGCCTTTTGGCGCACAATCCAATCCTCGATACCCAGTGCCACCACGCGTTCCCACTGGGCGGGCGAGGTGATGTTGTGCATGAGGTAGTAGTCGATATGGTCAGTCCGCAGGCGGCGCAGCTGCTCATCAAAGAAACGGTCGAAATCCTCCGCGCACTTGCACGAGGCGTGCGGCAGCTTGGTCGCGAGCAAAACCTGGTCGCGCAGGCCCAAGCGCTCAAGCGAAGCGCCTACGCAAGCCTCGTTGCCGGGATAAAGATAAGCCGTATCCAGATAATTAATCCCCTGCTCCACCGCACGGGAAATGATAGTATCGGCTGTCTTCGCATCGGGGCGTCCCGGCGCACCGGGAAACCTCATGCACCCCAGCCCCAACGCCGAGATACGGTTACCGCTTTTGGGGTCAACGCGATACTGCACGGCCCCTCCTCCCCCATCGAAGCTCTGACGCGGCGAAACAAACCCGTCACGCCACCGAAACACATCGGAACCGCAATCGAGAACGTATCGTAACCCAACAGAAATCGAGTCGTCATGGCAGCGCTTTAACATCAGCAAAAAGTCCGATGAAAGGAGCCAGCCATGCCCACGCTCGACCTTTGGAACCTCGCCACCCAGCTCAAAAGCACCGATTACCGCTGGATCGACCTCACCCACACGCTCTCGTGCGACACCCCGCACTGGTTTGGCTTTAAGCCATTTGAGTCCACCAAGCTCTTCGACTACCTGCCCGGCACGCCCGAAGATATGCTCGCGCCCATGCGTTGCTTCCAGTATTCGGTCGCCTCGCAGTACGGCACCCACGTCGATGCGCCGCGCCACTTTCATGTTGACGGCCGCTCCCTCGGCGAGATCGAGCCCGTCGAGTTTATGCATCCGCTCTGCGTGATCGATAAGCACGAGGAGTGCGCCGCAAACCCCGACTTTATCCTGACTATCGATGACCTCAAAGCTTGGGAGGGCGAGCACGGTCGCATTCCCGAGGACGCTTTCGTCGCCTTCCGCTCCGACTGGTCCAAGCTCGCCGACCTCGAAAACAAGGACGAGGACGGCCAGCCCCACTACCCCGGCTGGGACCTCGACGCCATCAAATGGCTTGTAGAAGAGCGCAACATCGGCGCTATCGGCCACGAGCCGGCAGACACCGACCCCGCATCCGTGACCACACGCGAGGACGCCTACCCCTACCCCGGCGAGCAGTACATCCTCTCGGTCGACCGTTACCAGATCGAGGTCATGGACCATCTGGACGAGCTTCCTGCCACAGGCGCCGTCATCTTCTGCACCTTCCCCAAGGTGCGCGATGGCGTTGGATATCCCGCGCGCGTTTTTGCCATCTGCCCCGCGGCATAAGTTCCCATGCATTTGTTCTTCTAAATTCAGCCTCCGGTGTACGCCACATGCCCCAGCGGCATACAATCCATCAGGCGCCCCATATGCGGGCGCCTTTTATATGGGGAGATGATTCACATGCAGATCAACAAGGTCGCCTTTATCGGCAAGGGCGGCGTCGGCCTGCTCTACGGCAGTATGATTGCCAAGGCCCTCGGCAACGATGCCGTCGAATACGTCATGGATGACGCGCGTTTCGAGCGCCACGTGGGCGATGCGCTCACCGTCAACGGAAAGCCCTGCACGCTCAAGTCCGTCCGCGCCAGCGAGGCAACGCCCGCCGATCTGGTCATTCTCACGGTCAAGACGACGGGGCTCGACCAAGCACTCAAGACTATGGAGCGCGTCGTGGGACCCAACACGCTCATCGCCTCGCTGTGCAACGGCATTACGAGCGAGCAAAAATAGCCGAGCGCTTTGGCTGGAAGCACACCGTCCTGGGCATCTGCCAGGGCATGGACGCCGTATTCCTTAACGGCGCGCTCACCTTTACCAATGCGGGCGAGATTCGCTTTGGCGCGGCAGCAGGCACCGAGCCCGCAACCGTCACCGCCATCGATGAGCTCTACACGCGCTGCGGCATCGCCCATACCGTCGAGAGCGACATTGCGCACCGCATGTGGGCCAAACTCATGCTCAACGATGGCATCAACCAGACCTGCATGGCCTACGGCGGCACGTACGGGAGCGCCACGGAACAGGACTCCGAGCAGCGTCGCTGCTTTGTTTCCGCCATGCGCGAGACACTTGCGGTCGCCAACGCCGAGGGCGTTGAGCTGACCGAGGCAGACCTGACGCAGATGGTGCACCTCATCGAGGGAATCGATCCCGCCGGCATGCCCTCGATGGCGCAGGACCGCATCGCACAACGTAAAACCGAAGTCGAGGAGTTCGCGGGCACCATCTGCCGCCTGGCCGCCAAACACGATATCCAAGTGCCGCAAAACGATTGGCTCTACCAGAGGATTCGCGAAATAGAAAGCAGCTGGTAGCCTCGCCCGCACGGCGACGCGCGCAATGTAAGCAGACAGGCCTTCGCGAGGATCCCATCGCTCGCGAAGGCCTGTCGCATTTAGGCCGAGGCTAAAACTGAGGCTCGTTTTGCGACTCCGGGACCTCGTCCTCGTCATCGCGGCAAAGCACCACGCCGGCGCTTCCCAACAGCGCCGCCGCAATCAAGGCGCTCACAACCACAGGAGCAGCACCCGTAGTGGACTGCAAGCCGGCAACTAACGCCGCCGTCGGACCAAGACATCCGATCAAAAGGGCAACGACGGCAATAGCGACATCTCGAGCGTTCATGGGATCACTTCCTCCACGAGAAAGACCTTGTTTCTCATGACTTAGTGTGCCCCGCGCCCATATGCCCAACGTAGTGCCACGGTAAGGGCTCTGTTAACCCAAATGCATATAAAAACGGGCGACTTTACATTGCCCGAAAGCTCGGTAAAGACGCCCGTCCATCATGTGCAATCGATGCCGTCAGATTACCAACCGGTGTAGTAATCGGTAGTTCCGGCTGCGCAACCCGAATCGTAGACCTTGCACTCGCCCTTAGAGCCCGTAAAGGTCGAGCCCTGGGACTTATCGCTCGCAGCCACCACGTAGTAGCCGTCGGAATCACGCCAAAAGCCCTCGGAATCCAGCGTCCACTCACCCGTGCGGTGGTGATACAGCACGTTGCTGCTGTAATAGGTCTCGCGACGACCGTTGTAGTTATTGACGCCGCCCGAGCGCGTCAGGCCCGAGCCGTTCGCGTAATACGCAGCAGACGCGTAAGACGAGCCGGAGCCGGCGTTGTAATACGAAGCCTGAACGGCCTCGGCAGCTTCTGCCTCGACGGCCGCAGCCTCGAGCGCCTCGCGCTTAGCATCCTCGAGCGTGGAGCGAAGCTCGTCGAGCTCGGCCGACTTCGCGTCGACCTCCTCCATCGTCAAAAGACTGCCCGCACCGTCGATACAACCCTGCAGTACAGCGCGCTCGTCATCGGTGGCATAGTCACCGTACATGTTCATGATGATCTGCGCGCGGACCTCTAGGGAATCGCGCTTGGCCCCCATCGAGGCGTTCCACTCCTGCATGGAGCCAAAGCCGTCGCCACGATAGTCGACGGGCTGCATCAGGGTCGCCTCGGACGGCGTGGATCCGACCGCGTCGGACAGTGTTGCCGCGTGGGCATCGGTTACGCCGGCACCCACTAAAAGCGCCACGGCAAGCGTGGCAGAAAGGGCGGCGGCCTTCGGTTTTCGTGAATCGATCCTCATGTAGCTGGAAACCTCCGTAGTGAGTTTTTGCTGCGTTTAAGCTGCGTGTGATTCGATCGCGCTGCATAGTACCCCGAGTAAATCGCGACCTGCGGTTTTTCTCAAAAGGTGCACGTCATTTGCGTAAAACTCACATCCTCTCAACAGGAGTTTTCCACAACTCGCATGCATAAAGCATGCCAAAAACCCTGTAATAGCGCCCTTCCTATGCAAAAAAGGCGCCTGCGCAACCATTGTTCGCGCAGGCGCCTTGAGCAGGCATTTTATGCAGTTATACCTATCGAGTCGCAAGGGGCCCTTGCACAAGTCGCCCTACTCGTCCAGCGCGGCAAAGGCCTGCTTCAGATCCCAAATGATGTCCTCGGCGTTCTCGGTACCAATGGAAAGACGGATTGTAGAGGGCGTAATGTTCTGCTCGGCAAGCTCCTCGGCAGAGAGCTGGGAGTGCGTGGTGGTAGCCGGGTGCACGACGAGCGACTTGACGTCGGCTACGTTGGCGAGCAGCGAGAACACCTGCAGGTGGTCGATGAACTTCCAAGCAGCCTCCTGGCCGCCCTTGATCTCGAAGGTGAAGATCGAGGCGCCGCCACGGGGGAAATACTTCTGGTACAGCTCATGGTCGGGGTGCTCGGGCAGGCTCGGGTGGTTCACCTTGGCAACATGGCCGTCACCGATCAGGAACTCAACGACCTTCTTGGTGTTCTCGACATGGCGGTCAACGCGCAGCGACAGGGTCTCGGTACCCTGGAGCAGGACCCAGGCGTTAAACGGGCTAATGCAGGCGCCCTCGTCACGCAGCAAGATAGCACGGACATAGGTCGCGAAGGCAGCGGGGCCGGCGGCCTCGGCAAACGAGACGCCATGGTAGGAGGGATTGGGCTCGGCGATCTGCGCATACTTGCCGCTCGCCTTCCAGTCAAAGTTGCCGCCATCGATAATCACGCCGCCCAACGAGGTGCCGTGGCCGCCAATAAACTTAGTTGCAGAGTGAACGACGATGTTGGCGCCGTGCTCCAGCGGACGGAACAGATACGGGGTGCCGAAGGTGTTATCGACAACAACCGGAAGACCATGCTTCTTAGCGACCTCGGAGATAGCGTCGATGTTGGGGATATCGGAGTTGGGGTTACCGAGCGTCTCGACGTAAATGACCGTGGTGTTGTCCCTGATGGCGCCCTCGACCTCGTCCAGGTTGTGGGCATCGACGAAGGTGGTCTCGACACCAAACTGGGAGAGCGTGTGCTCCAGCAGGTTGTAGGAACCACCGTAGATGGTCTTTTGGGCCACCACATGGTCGCCGGCCTGAGCGAGGGCCTGCAGGGTATAGGTGATGGCGGCGGCGCCAGAGGCGACGGCAAGACCTGCAACGCCGCCCTCGAGCGCGGCAATGCGGTCCTCAAAGACGCCCTGGGTGGAGTTGGTCAGACGACCGTAGATATTACCGGCGTCGGCAAGGCCAAAGCGGTCAGCGGCGTGCTGGGAGTTGCGGAACACATAGCTCGTGGTCTGGTAGATAGGCACGGCGCGGGAATCGGATGCGGGGTCGGCGCTCTCCTGGCCAACGTGCAGCTGCAGGGTGTCGAAACCAAAGGTGTGCTCGGGGTTGTTGATAAACTGGCTCATGATGATCTCCTTGATCGAACAAAAGTAATAAGAGTAAGAGAAGTAAGTCGCCGTCTCCTGATCACGCCGACGGGCGCAAGCAGGAGCCCGGCATTCGTCTTAGTAAGCAGTTCATATGCGGTCCTCCTTTTGACATCCCGTTCTCGTGGTCGGCTTAATTACCTACCGCCTTTGTGTGTTTTGAATAGTACGAGCATTGTTTCGCGCGGTCAATCACTTAAAAGCGCTAACCTGTTATCGGTTTTTTAGATAGCTATCGAAAGGACGGGTGCCGATGACCCTCCAGCAGCTTCGTTTTCTTATCGCCGTGGCAGAATCCGGCTCAATTAACGCCGCAGCTCAGCGCCTCTATACCGCGCAATCCAATATCTCCAACGCCGTCAAAAGCCTAGAGCAGGAGCTCCGTCTGGAAATCTTTACGCGCTCCAGCCGCGGCGTCACACTCACCAACGACGGCACCGAGCTTTTAGGCTATGCGCGCCAGGTCGTAGAGCAGGCCGATATGCTCGAGGCCCGCTACGAGGACGGCGGCACACCCCAGGCACGCCTTGCCGTCTCGGCCCAGCACTACGCTTTTTCGGTCGAAGCCTTTGTCAACGTCGTCGAGCGCTGCCGCGACAGTAAGTTTGAGTTCATCATGCGCGAGACCACCACGTCACAGATCATCGACGACGTCCGCGCATTTCGCAGCGATATCGGCATTCTGTATCTGGATGACTTTAACGCCCGCGTCCTGCAGAAGGCCTTCGCCGACGCCCGCGCAAGCTTCCATCCCCTCTTCGATGCAACGGTCCACGTCTTCGTTAGCGAGCGCCATCCGCTCGCACGCCGCCCCCAGCTATCGCTTGCCGACCTTACGCCCTATACGCGCTACAGCTTTGAGCAGGGGACCTCAAACTCCTTCTATTACGCCGAGGAGCCGTTTAGCTATATCCCCTGCGACCGCAACATCCGCGTTTCCGACCGTGGCACACTCACCAATCTGCTCATCACGTCGAACGGTTACACTTTGTCGACCGGTGTCCTCTCCAATGAAATGCAATGGGGCATGGCATCGATCCCGTTGGCAGACGCTCCAACGATGCGCGTGGGCTACATCATGCACGATGAGCGCAAGCCCTCTCCCCTGCTGCGGCAATACCTCGACGAACTCGATCGCATCATCCACGAAAACCAACCATTTGGGGACGGGATAGAAATGGCAGATTTAAAAGCCCTCTAGCTCTTGACAATTCAGGTCGCCCATCTTTCTTGGCGACAACGTCTCCACCATCCTTGTGGAGCGGCACGCCTCGCATAAAACAGGATGGACCGGGCGCTACAATAGACAGCCGCAAGAGAGGAACTCGACGAAAGGAAGTCTGTGAAGGTCATCATCTATACCGACGGCTCGGCTCGATCCAATCCGGGACGCGGTGGCTACGGCGCCGTGCTCAAATACACCAACCCCGCCGGCAAGACCTTCACCTCCGAGCTTTCGCGTGGCTACGCCAAGACCACCAACAACCGCATGGAGCTCATGGCGGTCATCGTGGCGCTCGAGGCACTCAACCGTCCCTGCGAGGTCGAGGTCCACTCCGACTCGCAGTACGTCGTCAACGCCTTTAACAAGCACTGGATCGACGGCTGGAAAAAGCGCGGGTGGAAAACTGCCAACAAGCAGCCCGTTAAGAACCGCGACCTGTGGGAGCGCCTGCTTGCCGCAAAGAGCAAGCATAAGGTGGAGTTCATCTGGGTTAAGGGGCATGCCGGCCACGAGCTCAACGAGCGCTGCGACGAGCTCGCCACCACCGCGGCCGATGGAGTCAACCTCGATATCGACACCGGCTTTAACGAGAGCGACCTGTAATAGCGTTTTCGCGCAGCTTTATATCCCCACGCGCTACACTCATCCTGTAGACCAAAACAACGCAAGGGGGACGTATGCTGCGCATCGCGACCATCGGCACATCCATGATCACCGACGACTTTATCCAGGTCGTCAATGCCAACGACCAGGCTGTATTCGTAGGCACGCTCTCGCGCAACGCCGAGCGCGGCGCCGCCTTTACTGCCGAGCACGGCGGCGAACGAAACTTTACTTCACTTGATGAGCTTGCAGCAGCCGCCGACGTCGACGCCGTCTATATCGGCAGCCCGAACGCACTTCACTACGAGCAGGCCCTTGCCTGCATCGCCAGCGGCAAGCACGTCATCGTCGAGAAGCCCTTCTGCGCCACCGAGGCGCAGGCGCTGGAAGTCTTCCGCGCCGCCGAGGCGGCGGGCGTCGTAGCCCTCGAGGCCATGCGCCCGCTCCATGACCCCGCTTTCCACGCCATCGAGGACGCCCTGGGCGAGATTGCGCCCATCCGCCGCGCCTCACTGCGCTTTGGCAAGTATTCTTCACGCTACAACGAGGTTCTCGCGGGACGCGCCACCAACATCTTCGACTGCCACATGGCCTCGGGCTCCCTCATGGATATTGGCGTCTACACCGTCGAGCCCATGGTCGAGATCTTCGGCATGCCCTCAGGCCTTACGAGCATGGCTACTCTGCTCGACCCCACCACGCAAGAGCTCACCCATGGCCCCATCGATGGCTGCGGTTCCATCCTCGCCAGCTACGGCGGTGGCCGTATCTCCGTCGAGCTCGCGCACTCCAAAATTACGAATGACCTACTGACCTCGCAGATCGAAGGCGAGCGTGGCACTATCCAGATTGACCATCTGTCCACGCCCCGCAACGTCCGCATCGACTATCGCGGCGATGTCGTACGCGGCTCGGCGACCGAGGCGCCGCGCGAACAGAGCGACAACGGCCGCGTGCTCGACCTGCCCAAATCGAGCAACACCATGGAATACGAACTCGCAGACTTTATCACCGCCATCGGCGGCATCGATAACGTCAAGGAAGAGATTTGGGAGACCCCGGCGGGACGTCACGAGCTTGGCCACTATCGCGATGTCACGCTTGTCTCGCTGCGCATCATGGATGCCGTGCGCCAACAGACCGGCATTACCTTCCCCGCCGATTCTGTCAAGCAGGCCTAGCGATGGGTATTTTCGACAAGCTTTTCTCGGGCGTCGCCGGCGGCAGCCGCGAGCCCCAAAAGCCCTCTGGCGTCGAGCTCGAGCTGCGCCGCAGGCTTACTGTGCTCGCAAGCGACGAGGCCACTCAAGACACTCCCCTGCGCTATTTCCTGCGCTGGGAGGGACAGGTCCAAGGCGTTGGTTTTCGCTTTACCAACACCAACCTCGCGCAGGCACGCGCACTCACCGGCTGGGTGCGTAACATGGAAGACGGCTCAGTCGAGATGGAGATACAGGGAGCTCCAGCAAACATCCTATCTCATCTCGAGGCGCTTCATGCCTCCTACGAGCGCATGGGAACGCGTTTTCGCCTCGTAGACGCCCAGGTCCGAGCCCCACTTGCCAATGAAGACGGTTTCACTCCTCATTATTAGTATTGTGTGCTAAATACGGTATCATTTACCTACGACCGTTAATAGAAAAGAGGCGAGGCGCATGGCGGTGCAAAGAAGGAATACCAGGCAGCGAAAGCTAGTTCTTGATGCCGTGCGCCAAAGCTACAACCATCCCACCGCCGAAGAGATCTACAACGCTGTGCGCGCGCAGGATGACAAAATCAGCCGCGGTACGGTCTACCGCAACCTCAATCTCTTGGCCGATGCCGGGGAGATTCTCTCGATTAAAACGCCGGGCGGCAGCCGCTTCGATCGTGCCATCGAGCCGCATGCGCATATCATCTGCACCTCGTGTGGCCGCGTCATCGATGTGCCGCTCCCCTTCAATACCCAGCTCGACGCCAGGGCATCCGAACAAATCGGATGGAGCGTCAGCTCGCACTACACCATCTTCGAGGGCCTCTGCCCCAACTGTAGGTAGATTTTGGGGCATGCCTTAAAATCAACTTTTCACCGATTGCGGCAAAAGAAAGATTTCCAGGCATGTCCCAAATGTCTACTCAGCAAGTAGGCGACGCAGCTCTTCTTCGACCGTGCGCACGTAACGGACGCGGTCGTTGATACCGCGCATACTGGGATTGCAGCTCTCCATCAGATAGGGATGGCCCACCACGTTGAGCATGTCGCGGTCGTTTTCATTATCGCCAAACGCCATCATTTCGTTAGGTGAGATCCCCAGCGCACGACCATAATCGGCAAGCGCGGACCCCTTGCCCGAATCAAAGCCGATAAAGTCGGTCCATTCGGTTCCCGACGTCATCACATCGACCCGGTCGCCAAAGCGACGGACGAAATACTCCAGCGCCGCCGGCTGCTCTGTCTCGGGCGTTTGAAACGCGATCTTAATGACGTCCTCGTCGATGTCCTCGGGACGTTCGACCACCGCCACATCGCAATGGACCTCGTAGCGCAAATGGTCGACGAATGCATCGTTGCCGCTTATGGTGTAGAGGTGCCCCTCGCAGGAAAGGGTCACGTCGGCATGGGGATACGCAACCACGGCATTCGCGATATCCATAGCAAGGTTACGCTCCATGGAACGCTTGACAACGGCACGCCCCTCGCTCATCACGAGGGCTCCGTTTTCGCATACATAGGCGAGCTCATCGGCCACCGGGGCAAACAGATAGCGCAAGCTCGCATATTGACGGCCGCTCGCCGGCATAAACACGATGCCACGACGATGCAGCTCATCGATAAGCTCAAAGGCCTCGGAACGCGGCTCGCACTCCCCCGGATGCAGCAACGTGCCGTCCAAATCGCATGCAATCAGCTTGATTCCCTCAAGACCCATATGCTTTCCCCCACAGCACCTCATCAACAGCAAGACGGACTTTGAATAGCTGCCTCTCAAATTCCGTCTTGCTCATACGCACGTTAACCGCGCGCCTTTTTTACGATCGTAAAGTCGGGAGCCATGCTCACAACGGCATACGCCGCACTCGACGCAAAACGCCGGTCCGTATCGAGTTCACGGCTAACCACCGAGAGCATAACGCCCTCGACGCCCCGGAGCATGCGGCCCAAAACAGGCTGCACCGGCGTATACATGCGCACGGTATGCTCGTCCGAATCGCCTCGGAAAAGCGGCGCGTGCATATTGCCGATCTCCCAGCACGCATGCGCGAGCGCAATCGGATCCATGCGGTCGACTTCGACCAAATAGACCTCGGCGCTGCGCAGGCGTACGACAACCGCCACGGGCACCATGCCCGAACGGTCGATGGCGAGCACGTCGCCGTCGGCAAGACGACTGCCGTCGGCAGCATCTAGCCGAACATCGACCGTGCGCCCCAGCTCCGTCACGCCCGCAAACGCGCATACATCAGCCTGGTCCCAATCGAGCAGCAGCTCGTCAACTTCAAAGATGCCACCCAGCTCCCGACGAAGCAGGAGTTCATAGGACGGATCGTTGAGATTTCCCAAGCATGTCGTCGAAACCAAGCGTTCAGGCATACTCTAACCCTCGACCTCGACGAGCTCGATATCAAAGTTGAGATCCTTGCCGGCCAGCTCGTGGTTAGCATCGAGCGTCACGGCCTCGGGCGTCACATCGATGACAACGGCAGGGACAGGCATGCCGCTCGGCGTGGACAGGAAGAGCTTCATGCCCTTCTCGATCTGCTCGATGTTGGGAACCTGCTCGGCCGGGAAGGTGATAACCATCTCGGGATTGTGCTCGCCGTAGGCATCGGCAGCAGGAATGTGCACGGTCTTCTTCTCGCCCACCTGCATGTCGACAACAGCGGCATCGAAGCCCTTGATCATCTGACCGGCACCGCAGGTGAACTCCAGCGGCTCGCCGCGATCGTAGGAGCTATCGAACTGCGTGCCGTCGTCGAGCGTGCCGCGATAATGGGTCTTGACCTTCTTGCCCTGGTTGGACATGGAAACCTCCGTGATAAGGGCGGCACACAACGCGGGCCGCCATGAACGTATGGCGCTAACTATACCCTAGTCATACAATTCGAAGACAGTTTGCAAAGAAACGCTGCAACCGGAGGAACCATGGCATATCCCGTATTTGACCTACACTGTGACACCGCCGACCGCATCGGCTGGGCCACGCTCGATCTCGACCTGCGCTTTACCGCCGGCACCGACGGTTATTTCCCCGGCGACGAGACGCATCCGCAAGATTTCGACCTCATCGAGGGCAACGCCTGCGCCATCTCGCTCGCAAAGATCGGCAACACACCGTGGGCACAGTGCTTCGCCACGTTTATCCCCGACGAGATTCCCACCGCCCACGCCGCGCGCTTCCAGGCGCAGATCATGGCGCATATGAGCGGCCAGGCCATGCTCAACCACGACCGCATGGTCAACGTACGCAGCGCCGCGGACATTCGCCCCGCGCTCAAGGACGGCAAGGTCGCTTGCATCCACACCATCGAAAACGCCACGTTCTTTGCCGAGGACCCCGCACTGATCGAGGTGCTCAAGAGCTTGGGCGTACTCATGTCGTCACTCAGCTGGAATGCGCAGGGGCCGCTCGCGAGCGGACACGATACCCACGCCGGCCTCACCGCCGCCGGCATCGAAGCACTTACGCAGATGGAGCACGCCGGCATGGTGCTTGACGTCTCCCATCTCAACGATGAGTGCTTTGACGAGGTCGCCGCCCGCGCCACGCGTCCCTTCGTCGCCAGCCACTCCAACTCCCGTGCGGTTTGCGGCGCCAAACGCAACCTTACCGACGACCAGTTCCGCACCATTCGCGACATGGGTGGCATCGTCGGCCTCAACTACTGCAGCGAGTTCCTTTCCAACGACGCAACCGACAAGACCGCCGCAGACGTCACCTTCGATCAGCTAGCGGCACATATCGAGCACTGGCTCGACCTGGGCGGCGAGGACGTCATCGCGCTCGGCGGCGACTGGGACGGCGCCACGGTGCCCGCTTTCCTCTCCGATGCCAGCAAGATGCCCGAGTTCCAGAACATGCTCTCCAAGCATTTTGGCAAGACCGTGATGCAAAAGCTCTGCAGCGACAACGCGCTTGCCTTCTTTGAGCGTTATTAATTTCACATCCCTTGATCGGGCCGGCATGCCGAACGGTCGACATGCCGGCCCGTCCCCAATCTGAAGGACCGCTTTTGACGCAGCAGTTTACGATTTCCGTATCCCGACCGGATGGGATGCCCATCCCCGTCGTCGTTACCAAAAAGCGTGTCAAGAACTTCAACCTACGCGTCACATCGAGCGGTGAGGTCCACGCAAGCGCACCGCTCGGTGCCACCCGCGAGCGTATCGAAGCATTTGTGAAGCGCAACAGCGCCTGGATTATCAGCCGACTTGCCCAGCGCGAGCAACGTCAGGCGACGGAGCGAGAGCCGCTCAGCCCCTCGTCCATCATTGCGCTTTGGGGCAAGCCCATCACGGTACAAGATGCGCTCGATCACAACTTTGCATCACCCGCACCGCGACCCAAACAGGCCACCTTCGCAAGTTTTATGGGTACCGACGAGCCATACGAACACCCACAGGCCAAGCGGCACGCAATCCTCGACGGCCTAACGCCCGATGAGCTCCAAGCCCGCATCGACCAGCTCTATACATCCGAGGTCACCACGGCGCTGCACGATATGGTGCGCACATACGAAATCGCAATGGGTATCGCCGCTTCCCGCGTTTCCGTGCGCAGCATGAAAACGCGCTGGGGCTCGTGTACGCCCAAAACCGGTGCCATTCGCATCGCACGCGAGCTTGCCGCCTACCCCGTCGAGTGCCTTGACATGGTTGTCGCCCACGAGCTCGTCCACTTGCTCGAGCCAAGCCACAATCAGCAGTTTCACGCCCTGCTCGACACGTACTGCCCCAACAATAGAGCTCTGTCGCAGCGGCTCAAGCAGCCACCCATAGAGACGTATTAGAACCGGTTAGCGCACGCGCTCGATCTCGACACCGCAGCTTGCCAGGGGAAGACCGACGGGCGCCCAAGGCTTATCGAGCTTAACACGAACGCCAAGCAGCAGGGGGTAACGACGTAGCAGCATCTGGGCCACGCCCTCGGCTGCGGCCTCGATGAGCTTAAACGTATGCTCGCGCAGATAGCCATCGACATCGTGGCACACCGAGCCGTAGTCAATCGAGGCATCCAGGTTATCGTGCTCCCCTGCTGCACGCAGGTCGGCATAGAGCACCAGGGACACGATGAACTTCTGGCCCAGGGCGTTCTCCTCGGGATACACGCCGTGGTTGGCAAAGACCTCAAGACCTTCAACGGTGATGCGATCGGCATGGCACAGATCGTCATAGCCCACGTGGGGCACCGCCGTTGCGGTGGATATTTCGCCCCTTCCACGGCGGGCGAGCTCGGCGCCTTCAGTCTTGGTTGCATTCTCGGGCAGTTTCTTGTTGGTCATCGCGATCGTCTCCTTCGTTTAGAACCCCGACCGCGCAAACCAACTACACGCGAATCGACAGGTTCTTTTTATCATCGCTCCAGTTGCAGGCATTGCGCGCGGGGCATGCAAAGCAGGCGCGCGACGCTTTGTCAGCTGCATAGAGCAGACGCTCAAGCGGTTGGCTGTTCACGCGCAGCTTTCTATGGCCTAAAATGGCCGTCTTAATGGCCGCGGCATCGGCCGGATCAAATGCCACGTCATCGGGCATGCCGCCAAGAATCGCATCAGCGACGCGCTCGCTTGCAACATCATGGGATATACCCGATTCATACTGTTCATCTTTGCCGATATCGTGAAGAAGTGCCGTGGCGTATATGACCTCGCGGTCAAATTCGAGCTGTTCCTCAAGATTCTTAATCCACATAATGCGCGCGACATCCAGCAGATGGTCAATACCGTGGCGGCAAAAGATGCGCCCCGATTCCAACTGTGCAATGTTGCCCAGGTGCCGCCGGAACAGCCCGTTGGCACAAATGTAATCAATGCGAGGCATGGCGCCAAAGGGAGTCAGGCCCGAAGCCATAAAGCCGCGACGCGGCGTCCCCTCATCGGTCTTCGATGTAAAGTCGTTGACGACTCTCATGGTTAGCGGCCCAGCATCCTAAAGAATCGCTCCTCGAGCGCGGGATCGGTCTCAAAGACACCGCGACGAGCAAGCGTTACGGTCTTGGTACCGGGCTTTTGCACGCCGCGCATGGTCATGCACATATGCTCGGCTTCCATCAGCACGATCGCCCCTTGGGGAGCAAGATATTCCATGAGGGCATCGGCAACCTGCGCGCACAGCTGCTCCTGCAGCTGCAGACGGCGGGCATAGACCTCAACCGTGCGAGCAAGCTTAGACAGACCCGCCACGCGACCGTTAGGGATATAGCCGATCGCAGCCTTGCCATAAAACGGCAGCAGATGGTGCTCGCACAGCGAGTAAAACGTAATGTCGCGCTCGATAACCAAATCGTTCGAAGCGACGGCAAAGGTTTTGGACAGGTGCTCCTCGGCACTCCGGCCCATACCGCCGGCAATCTCGCCATACATACGGGCGACGCGTGCCGGGGTCTCCAGCAGGCCCTCACGAGTTGGGTCCTCGCCTATACCTTCAAGCAGCAGCTTAATAGCAGTCTCGACTTTTTCCTGATCGACCATCTGGGCCTCACTTTTTTCGATTTCGCGTTCGCGCTATGGTACCACGCTGGCACGCAACCTCTTCCAGCTACATAGTATGGGTCGAATAGACCGGATCGTCCCGCCAAAGCTCCACAGCGTCGCAAAGCGCAACGCCCTCGCGCGCAGCACGAGCGCGCGTGGCGTTCATGTCGATCACGCGCTGATTGCTCGAGCCCCTAAAGCGCAACGAGATATCGTACAGATCTTGAACGAACGGACCGTCTACCAGCATGTCGAGGCAAGCAAGGATACGGTCCGTCACGTCGGTATGGTGGCGGCCGCCCGGCATTAGTTCCTCGAGCACGTCACCGGTAAAGCACCAAATGGTCTTCCCAGACTCCACAGGGTAGGTCGCACGCACGCGTTCGATAAAATCAACGAGCCCCGCCTGGTTCTCGGGTTCCATAGGCTCCCCGCCCAGAATCGTCAGGCCATCAATAAAGGGATGATCAAGACTCTCGATGATTTTGTCCTCGACGGCACGATCGAACGGTTCACCCGCGGCAAAGTCCCACGCGACGGAGTTAAAACAATTCTTGCACCCACGACGGCACCCACTCACAAACAGAGAAGTACGAACGCCTTCTCCATCAGCAATGTCGAAATACTTAATGTTCGCGTAGTTCATAGGTAACCTTCCTGGGGGTCTGGAGCATATCATCCCGTCCTCAAACATTCTCGGCCTTCGGCCTGCGAAACTGCGGGCGGGACGATATGCTCTAGATCCCTTGCGAGCGACACTCGGTGAACAAAGCGAACATCGAGTATGGGGTTCGAGGTCCAATAAAAACTGGGTTGCGGCTCAACCGCCATCGCAAGTAAATCGCAGCTGCAGCTCGAATTATTTCTGCCAAGAACTTCGAGGAGTGAGCAGACCGCATACTGCATCTCAGCTACATCAACTTGGCTGCCCCGTAGCGAGGCCCCGGACCTTTGCTCGACATGAGTCCCGCACGAACAGGAGGCGCCAGTGGCGCCTCCGTCGTGAGCCAGGACTGTCCGAGATAGCGAGTAAAGGTCCGGGGCCTCGCTACGGGGCAGCCTGGGATGGTTATTAGAGATGTAGCACGCGGTCGCGGATCTCCTCGGTTCGACCCTGGTTCCAGAACTGGGTACCGATGTAGCCGCACGTGCGACGGGCGACATTCATCTTCTCCTGGTCACGATTGCCGCAATTGGGGCACTCCCACACCAGTTTGCCATCGTCCTCGACAATGCGAATCTCGCCGTCATAGCCGCACACCTGGCAGTAATCGCTCTTGGTGTTGAGCTCGGCGTACATGATGTTGTCGTAGATGTACTGCATTACGCGAATGACCGCCTTGAGGTTGTCCTGCATGTTGGGAACCTCAACGTAGGAGATAGCACCGCCCGGCGAAAGCTGCTGGAACATGCCCTCAAACTTAAGCTTGTCGAAGGCATCGATCTCCTCGGACACGTGGACGTGATAGCTGTTAGTAATGTAGCCCTTGTCCGTCACGCCCGGGATAATGCCGAAACGGCGCTGCAGGCATTTGGCGAACTTGTAGGTCGTCGACTCAAGCGGGGTGCCGTACAGCGAGAAGTCGATATCGCTTTCGGCCTTCCACTCGGCGCACTTGTCGTTCATGTGCTGCATGACGGCCATGGCAAACGGCGTGCCCTCCTTCTCGGTGTGGCTGTGGCCCGTCATGTACTTGACGCACTCATACAGACCGGCGTAACCCAGGCTAATGGTGGAATAACCGCCCACGAGCAGCTTGTCGATCGTCTCGCCCTTCTTAAGGCGCGCCAAGGCACCGTACTGCCAAAGAATCGGCGCAGCATCCGAAAGCGTGCCCATCAGGCGCTCATGACGGCACAGCAGGGCACGGTGGCACAGCTCAAGGCGCTCATCGAAGATCTTCCAGAACTTGTCCATGTCCTGATGCGAGCTCAGCGCAACATCGGGCAAGTTGATGGTCACAACACCCTGGTTAAAGCGACCATAGTACTTAGGCTTGGTCGGGTCATAGTTCAGAGCGTTGGCGACATTGTTAAAGCCGTTGCCCGAACGGTCGGGCGTCAGGAAACTGCGGCAACCCATGCAGGTATAGCAATCGCCGTTGCCGGCGGTCTCGCCCTTAGACAGCTTGAGCTCGCGCATCTTCTTCTCGGAGATGTAGTCGGGCACCATGCGCTTGGCGGTGCACTTGGCGGCGAGCTTGGTCAGATAGAAGTACGGCGAATCCTCGCGGATGTTATCGTCCTCGAGCACGTAGATGAGCTTGGGGAACGCCGGGGTGATCCACACGCCGGCTTCGTTCTTAACGCCCTCATAGCGTTGACGAAGCGTCTCCTCCACAATCATGGCAAGGTCGTGCTTCTCCTGGGGCGTACGGGCCTCATTGAGATACATAAAGACCGTCACGAACGGCGCCTGACCATTCGTGGTCATAAGGGTCACGACCTGATACTGAATCGTCTGGACGCCGCGACGAATCTCATCGCGCAGGCGTTCCTCAACGACCTCGCGAACCTTCTCGGCAGATGCCGAAACACCGAGCTCCTCAAGCTCGCGAGCGACCTCGCCGCGAATCTTTTGACGGCTCACCTCAACGAACGGGGCGAGATGGGTCAGCGAAATAGACTGACCGCCGTACTGGGAGGAAGCAACCTGGGCGATAATCTGCGTCGCAATGTTGCAGGCGGTCGAGAAGCTGTGCGGCTTCTCGATCAGCGTGCCCGAGATAACGGTGCCGTTCTGGAGCATGTCCTCCAGGTTCACCAGATCGCAGTTGTGCATGTGCTGGGCAAAGTAATCCGAATCGTGGAAATGGATCAGGCCCTCATTATGGGCATCCACGATCTCCTGGGGCAGCAGCACGCGTTGGGTCAGGTCCTTGGAAATCTCGCCGGCCATATAGTCGCGCTGAACGGAATTGACGGTCGGATTCTTATTGGAGTTCTCCTGCTTAACCTCTTCGTTATTGCACTCGATCAGCGACAGGATCTTGTCGTCGGTCGTGTTCTTTTGGCGCTTCAGGCTCTGAACATAACGATAGATGATGTAGCGGCGAGCGACCTCGTAGCAGTCGAGACGCATGATCTCGTCCTCGACCAGATCCTGGATCTCCTCGACCGATACGGTATGGCCGGCCTTCTCACATGCCTCGGCGACGTTTTGCGCCGCGTAGATCACCTGGCGGTCGGTAAGACGAGAGCCCTCCTCGACCTCCAAGTTGGCGGCGCGAATCGCATTGACGATCTTATCGATGTCAAAGGCAACCTCGGTGCCGCTGCGCTTGATGATCTTCATCCTCTTGCCTCTTTCGCGTCGTAATCCCATTGCGCTTCAGAGCCAAACGATGCCTGGCAGGGCTTGTCCCTGTCTTGCGGCGCCGTCGCGCAATCTGTGTTCTCGATAAACCATAGGTCCTCATGCGGACAATCCTCGCGGCCGATCAAGCGGCTCAAAGGCGTGTCCAAATGGGACGAACAAGGTCTTCGTTCTCTGTCCGCCATCTATCATACGACAAAGACGCCTCTATATCCTGTATTCTTTTTTTAGGTCAAACACAACATATAGTGTTTCAGCAGGTCAAAGCAATTGGTCATTTTACAGACACATTAATTATGAGGGTTTCTCGGCAAGTCGGTAAAACGTTACCAACGCGGCTACCTGCAAGGCAGTTATAAAACCCCCTAGTCAAGCCGCCGACAAATCCTACCAAAACCAAGCCGCTCACGCGAAAAGAATCCAAAAGATTATGCTTGACCAACATGTTGCGGTCGAATGCCGGCGGACGGAGCGACGGGGCTGCAAACGCTCGGAAGACTACAGCCCCGGCACCCCGTCCGCCGGCATTCGATAGGCGAGGAGCTATTAGTTCTCTTCGCGAGCTATCATGCGGCCGAGAGCCGCTGTAAAGGGATCGAGCAGCACGCCGGCGATAACCACAAAAGCCCACCCCTTTGTGACAAGGCCCGCCCAGCGCGTGAAGAACGTACGGCCTTCGATCGTTCCGAATCCTCCCTGGAAGGCAATCTCGCCAAAACCGATCACCATAAAAGATTGCATGGGGGTCAACCATGGAAACGCGGGCGACGTGCACGGTTATGATCAAAATAATCATCTCCCACGAGACTAAGAGGCCAATAACGACAAATTATGCTGGGCAGCAAATGCAACGTGAAAAAGCGACCGAGGTCGATAATTTGACGGCATATTATGTGTGTTTATAACAAAACAGTCCAGAAGCAAAGCCTCTGGACTGCGAACATTTGGTGGGCGTTACAAGATTTGAACTTGTGACCTCTTCCGTGTCAGGGAAGCGCTCTCCCCCTGAGCTAAACGCCCAAATGGAGCGGACAACGGGGCTCGAACCCGCGACCCCAACCTTGGCAAGGTTGTGCTCTACCAACTGAGCCATGTCCGCTTACGGGGATTAATCTTACGTGATACCCGCATCCTATGCAAGAACTTTTTTGAAAAGTTTTACGACGCCCTCGCGAACCTCACGAAGACATCAGCCACCTCAAAAAGGCCGAGCTCCTCACCATGATACACGTATGCCGAACCCGGAAGCGCCAGCTCAAGCAAAAGGGCCGCCCGCGCGCGGCGCTCGCGATAGATCTCGTGGACCTCGTTGCGGTCTCGCAGCGGATGGGTGCCGTCGTCAACCATGTCCCGCCCTCGGCGAGATGCCACCGGTCGAGGTCATCGCGGTCGAGGTCCTTGGCGAGACCATGCGCCACAGCAATGCGAAAGCCTTCAACGACTCGATCGCTCCAAAACGTCAGGACGTCGCAAAAGAACGCATGAACCTCGGGGCATGACCAGACAAAGTCCGGCCGCTCGGGCGTAAACATATGCAGCTACCACTGACCGTCCGCAACACGCGTCCAGGCGGGGCCGCCAAAGTTGGCATTCCAATTGGTGGGAGGCAGCTCGCCATGTTCGCCGCGACCATCGCGGAATATATAACGGGCGCGTTCGGGCGATCCAGGGCCGGCGGCAAGAGCGGCTTTGAACCAGGGGTGCTGGTTGGATGAATGATTGGGCACGATGTCGACGATGACCTTGATGCCGCGCGCGTGAGCCGCAGCGACCATGTCATCGAAGTCGTCAAGCGAGCCGAGACGTGGGTCGACATCGCAGTAATCCGCCACATCATAGCCACCATCGACAAGAGGCGATGGGTAAAACGGGCTCAGCCAGATGGCCTCGATGCCCAGCCGCTCAAGATAGTCCATCTGCTGGGTAATGCCCACGATATCGCCCAGACCCGAACCAGTCGAATCCTTAAACGAGCGCGGGTTGATCTGATAGATCGCGGCATCGGACATCCATGGGCGCGAAGAGGACTTTTCTGTAGCCATGGAGCGCGCCTCCCTTGCAACGAGGTTTTCGGGGCATCCGCGTATCCGCTTCGCGGATCCGCACCGGCTTCGGCCGCCTGCCGGCGACCTCGCCAGCTCGCTACAAACGCTCCGCGTTTGATTAACGCTCGCTCCCTCTCGGGTTCGAGCCTCTGCAATGGGTACGAAAAAGCCCGGCTACCGTGGTAGTCGGGCTGTTGTGCTTGGAGCGGACAACGGGGCTCGAACCCGCGACCCCAACCTTGGCAAGGTTGTGCTCTACCAACTGAGCCATGTCCGCATATGTAAAACAAAACGGGCGCCGGAGCGCCCGGATGTTGCCTGGAGGCGAAGCCCGGATTCGAACCGGGGGTAAAGGCTTTGCAGGCCTCTGCCTTACCACTTGGCCACTTCGCCGAAAAAGGACCGTTAAGAACGGTCCGGAAATGCAATGGAGCGGACAACGGGGCTCGAACCCGCGACCCCAACCTTGGCAAGGTTGTGCTCTACCAACTGAGCCATGTCCGCTTGCGGGTTATTAATTTACGCGAGTTATCCAAAAGACGCAAGTACTTTTTTCAAAAAAGTTGCCCAAAGCAAGTTCACGCAGGGAAATCATGTCGATCCAAGGCGCTAAGCGCACGATTCCAATGCCGAACTAAACAGCTTCACCATCCGAACGCGTGTGCCGACACCATCCGTGCGACGGGCAACCTCCACATTATCGACGAGCATGCGCATAAGCTTGATACCGCGTCCGCGTTCCTCGGATGCCATCGGTTCGCTCGCCCCATCGATAGAATAGCCAGAACCTCGATCAAGCACCTCAAGCACAACACGGTCCCCATAGGCCTGAATCGTCAGGATGCAGCCAACACCGCCCGCATGGTCATATGCGTTACCCAATGCCTCCCCCAACGCTAATGCGACGTCATAGCGCTCATCACGCCTCAGGGGAAGTGATTCGAGAATCTCGGCCACACGGTGCCGATAATACGGGAGATTCTCGATGCCTCGCTGCACCTTGACGCTCTTGCTCCATCGCGGCAACTCCCCCACCGGAATGGCGGGAATCGACTCCCGCACCTGACCCGCAACATGAAGGATGTCGACAAGTCGGGCAATCTCCAAAAAGCGAACGACCTCATCGGAGGCGTTAACAAGCGAAAGCAGCCCTTCTCGTCTCATAAGCTCTCTGGCACGCGTAAGCAAAAACGCCAAACCCGTCGAGTCGATAAAAGCCACGGTCTGGCAATTGATGACAACACGGCGCACGCCCCGGTCGATTAAATTATCCAACCGTCGGCGCAGCTCGGGCACCGAGGCGATATCGATATCGCCCGGTGGCGTCAAAACCGCTATGTCATTCCACTCATTCATGCGACCATGGTTCCCCAAAAGAGCTCGCTCGATGCACACTTTTCTGCAACCGTTAGGATTCTGTATGCCCAACGTCGCGACCTACGATCGACCCCGTAAAAACTCAAGGGACACCAATGCAATGTCATCGTCCAGCGCCGAGTCGGTAAAGCGGTCAAGCTCGCCCAAGACCTTACCGCAGATGCCCGATACGCCCTCACCCGAAACAGAGAGTAGAAGGTCGCGCAGGCGTTGCTCGCCAAAGAAAGCACCCGAGCGGTCGCGTGCTTCGATCGTTCCGTCGGTATACATAAACAGCATGTCACCAGGATCGAACGTAAACACGCCCGTCTCGTACACCATGCTCTCAAAGGCACCGATCACGCCCGATTGGCACCCAAGGAGCTCCACTTCTCCCCCGCAGGCCTCTCCTCCGCCATGCGGAGTCGACGACGGCCTAATGACCATAGTGGGAGGATGTCCCGCAGAGCAATAGGTAGCACGGCCCGCTTTAAGATCAATCTTGGCAATAAACGCCGTTACAAACGTCTCGACCCGCGAAAAGCCCATGAGCATGCTATTGAGCGAGCGGGCCATGCGAGCGGGTCCCGCACCCTCCCAGGCATAAGCCGTCAACGCCGTCTTGACGAGCGCCGACATCGACGCCGCCTCAATTCCTTTGCCGGAGACATCGCCCAATATCATAACGGCGCAATCGTCGGGAAGACGGACAAGCGTATAGAAGTCACCACCAACCAACGCCGAATTCGTTGCCGACAGGTATACCGAATCGGTTGCGATGCCCGGAACGTCGCCTAGCGAATTTCTCATGCCAATCTGAAGCGTCTGAGCGATATGACGCTCTTCACGCTTTTGAGACTCGCCCTCATAGATCAGCTCAAAGTCGTGTGCCAAATGCACCATGTAGTCGTATTCAAGGTCATCGATTGGCTCCTGGCCGCCACCACGGAGCAGCAAAACGCGCCTCGTCGGTCCCTTGGCGATGTCAGCGGGCACGATTGCATCGTCGCTTCGCGTACCATCCGCCGCCGAGCGGCAGCGCCCCGCCTCGATACCGGAATCGACATAAAGCCCCTGACACGGCAGGCCGTGGGCTCTCAACCATGCGCCCATAGTCGTGGATTCGTCCACGCGCGTAAGGCGCACGTGCTTGAGGTCCTCGGCGCTCGTCCCGCCCAGCACCGATGTCTCAAATCCATCGGAAATTGCCCCCAGGCGCGCCGCCGGCGTCGTGACAGAAAAGAAGAGTGACTCTGGATCGCCCGGCAATGCCACACGACTGCCGCCTTCAAAATCGATGACATAGGTTCCGAGGCCCGCATCATACTCCACGGGGCAGAAATGGCAACTGAGCACAGCGCAGATTTCGGTCGACACCGCACGCGAGGCGGCAATAGGATCATCGAGATAGGCAAACAACTCATCGCGCAGCACGTTGAGAGAACGGCCAAGCTCTGCCGTGCGACGTGAGCGCAGACTCGATGCCATGCCGACTAGTTGGATGGAGAGATAATCGCAAATGACCTCGAGCACGTTGACATCATAGGCAAGCGGCGCCTGCGGACGTTTCCAACCGACCTCCAACACACCGAGCACCTGAGTGCCATAAAACACGGGAAGACATATCTCGCTGCGGTATGGAGGCATATCTTGCACGCGTAGCAGGTGCTTAGAACGATTGTCCAGGTCCATGAACATACCCGAGGCAACCCTATCGCCCTCGAGGTCCTGCTGAATCGACAGGCGGCAGGCACGAGATTCACGGAGCACATACGTCGGGATACCCGCACCATACGGCATAAACTCGGGCAGGTAGCTGTCATACAGCTCCTTGGAAACACCGCGAAGCTTAAAACCGCCGCTCTCAGAAAAATAGATGGCAGCACCCGAGGCATCGAGGGTTCCTACAAGCTGGTTCAAAACGGTATCCAACAAACTAGGCAGCTCATCGGAGCCCACCGTGCTCATAATGACCGACAACGTGCCCGAGAGGCGCTTATTCGCCACTCTGAGCTCCGAAAGCGCACGCTTGAGCTGACGGTCATGCGAATACTGCTCTTCGATACTATGGAGCGCCACGAGAACACGCGGCGCACGGCGGCCAAAGATACGAGGCGGCGTAACCGAGCCGGCACAAACTAGGACGGGAATAAAGGAGCCGTCACTGAGCTTAAGCATCAACTCGCTCTCGGTACCATTGGTCTCAAAAGGAAGACGATGTTCTGTCGCGCGTTCAAATGCTGACGAGTACAAGAGATCTTTAACGTCCCCGTTGATCACATCGGAACGTTCCTCGCAGATCAAGTCGAGCAAGCGATTGTTTACATGCAAAATGGTTCCGTCGAGCTCGCAGATAATGACAGCATCGCTCGTAATATCGACCAATTGGGCAACGTCAACCCACTCATTGCGCTCAAGCGTTTCCATCGTGAACCTCACCGTCTATCGGTAACAAAAAAGCCTCCGAAGAGGCTTCTCAAATGCGATGGTGTCGGAGGCGGGACTTGAACCCGCATGACCAAAAAGCGGTCACTAGCACCTCAAGCTAGCGCGTCTGCCAATTCCGCCACTCCGACATGCTATATTGTTGATTCGCAGTTCGTTTTGCTGGACCCGCGCTTTCAACGAGGAAGATAATAACCTATGATTCGAGAACTGTGCAAGCACTTTTTTCAAAAAAGTTTACGAATTTGAAAATGCGCAGGTAGACTGACCTGTTCGGGCAGGAATGAGGTTGCCTTCCAACGCGTCCTCGGGCATGCGGCATTATTTTGATCTGCGCTTCGCGCTACAAAATAATGCCGCCCCCTGCGGAATGCGTTGGAAGGCAACCTCATTCCTGCCCTAGGGGCACATGCTTCATGCACAGTTCTCAAACATGTTCTGGGGGCTGATATAAATTTGGTGGCTCGGCTTTGCCGAGCCCTTATATGAGGAGGCCGGAGCTAAAGCTCCGGCCTCGCTATCTTTCCCATTAGATTAAGTGAGCGATCAGGGAACCGCATTCCACCTGCCGAGTTGCCGCAGGGCCTGCCCTGGTGTTGCTTTTCAGAACATTCCGCAGGACGGAGGAAGCCCCGCAGCGCGTAGCGCGCAGCGGGGCTTCCGACATGTCCGAGGACGTTCTGAAAAGCAACACCAGGGCAGGCCCGAACGATAACAACCGACTACAGGTCGATGTGCGATTCCTTAATCGGGAACGGCTCGGCGAAGTGGCAGGCGCAGCAGTGGCCCGGAGCAACTTCCCTAAACTCGGGAAGCTTCTCGGAGCAGATGCCCTGCGCGATCGGGCAGCGCGTGTGGAAACGGCAGCCAGTCGGCGGATCCAGCGGTGACGGCGGATCGCCGGCAAGGATGATGCGCTTACGAGACTTTTGGATATCCGGATCGGGAACCGGCACGGCAGACAGCAGCGACTGCGTATACGGGTGGTGAGGCTCGCTATAGAGCGTCTTCCAGTCAGAAACCTCGACTACCTTACCCAGATACATAACGGCAACGCGATCGGAGATGTGCTGAACGACGGACAGGTCGTGGGCGATAAACAGATACGCCGTACCAAACTTGTCCTGCAGTTCCTTAAGCAGGTTCAGAACCTGGGCCTGAATGGACACATCCAGAGCGGATACCGGCTCGTCACAGATAATCAGCTTGGGCTTCAGTGCAAAGGCGCGGGCAATGCCGACACGCTGACGCTGGCCACCCGAGAACTCATGAGGATAGCGGTTGATGTGCTCGGGGTTCAGTCCGACAACGTCGAGAAGCTCGCGGACGCGCTCAATGCGCTCCTCCTTGGTTCCCACGCCGTGAATGGTCATGGGTTCGGAGACGATCTCGCCGATGGTCATGCGAGGATTCAGCGAGGCATAAGGGTCCTGGAAGATAAACTGCATCTCGCGACGCATATCCTTGATCTCATGCTTGCTCATTTCGGCAACATCTTTACCCTGGAAGAACACCTTACCGGCGGTCGGCTTGGTCAGGCGCATGATGGTGCGACCCGTAGTGGACTTACCGCAACCAGACTCACCAACCAGACCAAAGGTCTCACCAGGATAAATCTCAAAAGAGATGTCGTTTACAGCAGAGACGACGCGCTTGGAAAAACGCTTGGCGAACATGCCGGACTCTGCGGAGAACTCCTTAGAGAGGTGCTCGACCTTCAGTAGCGGAGTGCGCTCGTTATTGTCTGCCATTTACGCCTCGCCTCCCTTCTTGGAATCCTTACGCGTGCGGGACGTCTCAGGGGCGTTCTTGAGGAACTCGGGGTCACCGGAATAATGGCACGCAGAATAGTGGCCGGACTCGGTGACAAAACGCTCGGGGCGCTGCTTGCGGCACTTATCGGTCGCATAGGGGCAACGAGGCGAGAACACGCAACCCTCGGGCAGGTTCATGAGCGAAGGCGGGTTGCCGTGAATCGGCGTAAGCGGCTTCTTCTCATCGATGGCCTGCTCCGGGATGGAGCGAATCAGGCCCCAGGTATAGGGGTGACGGCTCTCGTAGAAGATTTCCTCAGCAGTACCGAACTCGACGGGACGGCCGGCGTACATAACCATGATCTTGTCGGCCATATCGGCGACAACACCCAGGTCATGGGTAATCATGATGATGGCGTTGCCGTTCTTCTCCTGCATTTCCTGCATAAGCTCAATAATCTGAGCCTGAATGGTAACGTCAAGGGCAGTCGTGGGCTCGTCGGCAATCAGAATATCGGGATCGCAGGCAAGGGCCATGGCAATCATGACGCGCTGACGCATACCACCAGAAAACTGGTGCGGATACTCATTGACGCGTTTCTCGGGCTCGGGAATGCCAACGAGGTCCAAAAGCTCGGTGGCGCGCTTGAGCGCCTCCTGCTTGGAGTAGCCACGGTGCAGACGAAGGCCCTCACCCACCTGCTTGCCGATCTTATAGACCGGGTTCAAGGAGGTCATAGGATCCTGGAAGATCATCGCGATATCGTTGCCACGAATGTGCTGCATCTCTTCCTCGGTCATCTCGAGGATAGAACGACCGCGATAGCGAACGTCACCGCCCTCAATCTTTCCCGGAGGCATCGAGATAAGACCCATGATGGTCATGGCGGTCACGGACTTACCGGAGCCGGACTCACCGACGACACCCAGGGTCTCGCCACGATCGAGCGTGTAGGACACACCATCGACAGCACGAACGACGCCATCCTCGGTGTGGAAATACATCTTAAGGTCATCAACCTCGAGCAGATGCTGGCCCTCGGGAACCGGCTGGTCCTTCAGGTCCACATAGTTCTTGTTCTTCTTCATCCTTATGCGTCCTTCATCTTGACGTCGAGGGCGTCGCGCAGACCGTCACCCAGCAGGGTGAAGGCGAGCACCGTCGAGAGAATTGCCAGACCGGGCATGATCATCATCCAGGGAGCAGTCAGGAGATACTGCTGACCGTCCTGAATCATGGAGCCCCACGAAGGCGTGGGCGGAATAACGCCCATGCCGAGGAAGGACAGAGCGGACTCGGTCAGAATGGCGCCACCAATGTTCATAGTCGCGTAGACCACGATGGAGGCAACGGAGTTCGGGAAGATGTGACGCACGACGATACGGGCATCAGATGCACCCATCGCGCGCGCAGCGTCAACATAGTCGTTTTCCTTGACCGTCAAGATCGCGGATCGGAAGACGCGCGCAATCGAAGGCCAGCCAAGAATACCGATGGCGATAAAGACGTTCTGAAGACCACGGCCGATAACGGCGATCATGGCGACAACGAACAGCACGTACGGGAACGCAAGGAAGATGTCCGCACAGCGCATGATGATCGTATCCCAGATGCCGCCGTAGAAACCGGCCAGAGCGCCCATGACCAGACCAATCACCGTGGAGATCGCAGTGGCCATAATGCCGACGGACAGCGAAACGCGTGCACCGTAGATAACGCGGACGAGAATGTCACGGCCAAGGGAGTCGGTGCCAAACGGGTGCTCTGCACACGGAGCCAGCAGCGACGTCTCGGCCATGGTGGTCGAATCGGAAGCCGTCGGCGAACCGAGCCAGGGCTTAGCCCACAGATCTGCGGTCAGGGCAACCACAACGACGATAATGATCCAGCAGACACCGATAACGGCGAGCTTGTTCTTACGAAGACGCTTAAAAGCGTCGCCCCACAGCGTGCGAGACTTGGCGGGAGCAGATGCGGCCATGGTGGCGGTAGCCTGCTCCTGAGACTGAGAATCAGTTTCCTGCATGAGACGTACCTCCCTTAGGCCTTATCCGACGGACCGCCAAGGCGGATGCGCGGGTCGAGGAATGCATAGCTAATGTCGACGAGCAGGTTGATCACCATGACGACGACGACGATGAGCGTAACGCCGCCCATAACGATGGGCCAGTCACGCATGCTAATGGCGCGATAGACCTCATAGCCGATACCGGGCCAGTTAAAAACCGTCTCGGTCAGGATGGCGCCCGAAAGCATGGCACCAAAGTCGACACCAATATAGGTAACGACGGGGATGAGTGCATTCTTAAGCGCATGCTTGATGATGATCGCGCGATTGGAGAGACCCTTGGCCTTTGCCGTACGGATATAATCCTGGCTCATGACGTCAAGCAGCTGCGAGCGCATAATGCGGGCGGCATAAGCGGTCGAAACCGAAGCCAGCGTAATGGTCGGAAGCACATAGTGCATCCAATCCTGATACTGAGAACTGGAACCACCGGCACCCGAGATCGGCATGGAGAATGCACCGCCCGTGGCGTCCTTGAGAATAACGCCAAAGAACAGCTGCAGCAACATACCGAGCCAGAAGGCCGGGACGGCAACGAGGATCGACGTGGTGAGCGTTACCAAAATATCCCAGAAGGAATAACGCTTTACCGCCGAAATGATACCCGCACCGATACCCATGATTGCCTCGAGTACGATGGCGCATGCGGCAAGTTTGACCGTATACGGATACTTCTGGGCAAAGATTTCCGTAACCGGCAGCTTGCGCTGATAGGAATTACCCAGATCGCCATGAAGCAGGCCGTTCATGTAATACAAGTAACGGTCCACGAGCGACGTTTGAACGGGGTCGCCGTTCTCGTCAAGGATCGCGTTGCCGTCCTCGTCCGATTGGACCAGGTGATAGCGGACGCGAAGCTGAAGCTCCACCTCGGGGGACAGAGCCTTGTCTCCACCGATCAGCTTGATCGGATCTCCCGGCACGATATTCTGGAGGGCGAACAGAATCAGCGTAACGCCCAAAAATACCGGGATGAACTGAAGCACACGTTTAACGATGTACTTACCCATACCACTCCCCTATCTAGGGATTAACCTAAATGGGATGCCGATCGCCAGACCGGCATCCCAAAATTACCATCAGCCAGTTTACCCCAGGTTAGGGGGAACTGTATGTTTCCCATGAGGTCTACGTAAAAACTTGACCCTCACCAAAGCTGCAAATCTTATGCGAGCTCAGCGGTACCCAGATCAGCATGCTTCTGCGGATCAACATAGAGGTGCTTGATGCGGTCGGAACCAGCGAGGGTGTGCGTGTAGAACATCAGCGGGATGACCGGGCAGTCAGCAGCGACGATTGCGTCGGCCTCCTGCATCTTAGCGACGCGCTCTTCGTCGTCAATCGTGGTACGGGCCTCGTCGACCTTGGCGTCGAACTCGGGGTTGTTGTAACCAGAACGGTTGTCGCCACCGAGGGAGTCGGAGTGGAACAGCGGATACAGGAAGTTGTCCATGATCGGGTAGTCGGCAATCCAGCCCAGACGACCGAACTGATAGTTGAGGTTCTGATACTGTTCGAGCAGGGCAGACCACTCGGGGGTATCGGAGACGGCGTTGACGCCCACCTTGGCGAGGTCGCCGATGATGGACTCCATAATCTCCTTGTGGCCACCGTCCTGGTTGTAGGACAGAGTCACGTTAATGCCACGGTCACCGTTGGCGTCGGCAGGAGCAACCTTGTCGAGGTACTCGTTAGCCTTGTCGACGTCATAGGCGCAGAACTCCCATGCGCCCTCCTTGTAGCCATCGATACCCGGAGGAACAATGCCGTCAGCGGGGGTGCGGGTACCCTTGAAGATGGTCTTGCAGATGGCCTCGCGGTTGATGGCCAGGGAGATACCCTTACGCAGATCGGCGTTGTTGAACGGCTCGGCCGTGGTGTTGCAAGTCAGATAGTAGGTGGAAGGCTCGGCACCGAGCAGCATGCGCTCGCCGTCGCTCATGGTGTAGCCATCCTTGGACTCGCCACGGTCCTTCTTGGCGGCATCGATCTGAGCAACGGGAACGTCGCAGATGTCAAGGTTACCGGCCTGGAACTCCTTGTAAGCGGTCTCCACGTCCTTGATGACCTGGAAGTGGATGCCATCGATTTTGGCCTTGTCGCCATAGTAATCGTCGAACTTCTTGAGGTTGATCTCCTGACCATCCTCCCACTTGCCGTCCATCATGAACGGGCCGTTACCGATCGGGGCAAGGTAGAAGCTCTTGACATCGGACTCGGCGCACTCGGGAACCGGGGACAGAGCCGGATGAGAGGCGACGAAGGGGAAGTCGGCGTAAGCGGAAGTCAGCTTGACGACGAGGGTCTCATCGTCAGGGCAGGTAACACCGCTGAGCTCAGTAGTGTTACCGGCAAGCAGATCGTCATAGCCCTCGACCATGGAAAGGTGATAGGAGACCTCGGAAGGACCATACTCTTGAGCGACAGCGGACTTGGTGCTGACCAGACGCTCCCAACCGAGCTTGAAGGACTTGGAGGTAACGTCATCACCGTTGTGGAACTTGGCCTTCTTGATCTTGAAGGTAAACTCGGTGGCGTCGTCGTTGGCCTCGAAGGACTCGCAAGCCAGCGGAACGATCTCGCCCTTCTCGGCGTCATAAGAGGTCAGAGCGTCAAAGAGCTGGTACTCGACCTGAGTGCCCTGGTCCTCCTGGACATTGTAGGGGTCGATGCAGACCGGGTTATTGATGTAGAAGTTCAGCGTCGAACCGGACTCAGAACCGGAAGCGTCGCCGCCCTTCTTGCCGCATGCGGCAAGAAAAGCCATGGAGCTCGCAGCAAGGGTACCGCCGACAAAGGCTCGACGACCCATAACGGGCTGGTGGAACATAGAATCAGCCATGCCATCCTCCTTATGAGATAGGACAAAGAAATGTTCAGTCGGACATATGTCGAGACAATCCGATCCGAACTATCGAAACGCCGCCCGTTGCTATGGCTGGTTATGCACAACAGGCCAACGTTTTCAATACAGTAGCGCATTTTATGCACGGTTTGGGGCTAATTCCGGTTAACGGTCGAGAATTTCTTTAGTTGGGCGCAGTATGTGGTGATATTCTGGCTCTGTTACAAGTCTGTAAACAAAAAGGGCCCCGTACATGCGGGACCCTTTTTAATTTTTTTATGCGACTCGTGCTTAGTAGCCCACGATGCCCTGCGGGAAGAAGAACATGCAGAGCACGACGCACACGGCAAACACGACAGCCATGATGACGGTCAGGCGGTCAAGGTTCTGCTCCATAACGCCCGTGGCAGAGCTGGAGTTATACAGCGAGCTGGCAATCATATCCGAAACGCCGGTGCCCTTACCGGAATGCATCAGGACGAGAATCGTCAGCGCCACGGCAGAGACAGCCCAAACTACAAACAGCAGAATCTGAAACGGACCCATAGAGAAGCTCCTTAATAGAACAATTCAAACTCCAGTACTGTACCACAACCCCCGACACTCCCCACCTGCCATTTGGGGACGAGGTAGAAATGGCAGAAATACCAAAAAAAGGGGGGTTGCCCGAATATGGTCAACCCCCTTGCAAAGAAACGCTTGGCGTTTTCTCTTAGGCCTCGGTCGCGAGCACGCGGCCCGTCATCTCGGCGGAAGGCTCCAGACCAGCCATGGTGAGCATAGTCGGGGCGATATCGGAAAGTCGACCGTCCTCGATACCGGCGAGCTGCGCCTTCTCATCAACGATGATGAACGGCACGCGGTTGGTGGTGTGAGCCGTAAACGGATGCTTGGAACCGTCGGAAGCAACGTCAAACATGTGATCGGCGTTGCCGTGGTCGGCGGTAATCAGCGCAAAGCCGCCCTTAGCGAGAATCGCCGGGACAACCTTGGACAGGGCATCGTCAACAGCCTCGACGGCCTTAACGGCCGCGTCGAAGACACCGGTGTGACCAACCATGTCGCAGTTCGCGAAGTTCACGATGTAGAAATCAGCGCGGTCCTCGTTGATGGCAGCGACGAGCTTCTCGGTAACCTCGGGAGCGCTCATCTCGGGCTGCAAATCGTAGGTAGCAACCTTGGGGGAAGCGACGAGCACGCGCTCCTCGCCCTCCTTGGGCTCCTCGATGCCGCCGTTAAGGAAGAACGTCACGTGGGCGTACTTCTCGGTCTCGGCGGTGTGCAGCTGCTTCAGGCCATTGGCTGCGATTACGTCGGCCAGAACGTTCTCGGGGAACGTCTTGGGGAAGGCGACCTCGACGTCAAACGTCGGATCGTATTCGGTCATCGTCACAAAGTGCGAGAGCTTGATCTGCTCGCGCTCAAAGCCGTCGAACTCCTTGTCCGTGAACACGCGGGTCATCTGACGAGCGCGGTCGGGACGGAAGTTGAAGAAGATGGCCGCGTCGCCCTCGTGGATGCCCTCGTTGTGGGCAGCGAACGGCTCAACGAACTCATCGCCGCGCGGATCCTTCTCGTAGTAGGCCTTGATACCGGCAACGGGGTCGGTATCGGCATCGGACGCATTGACCATGACGTCGTAGGCGCGCTCGATGCGCTCCCAACGGTTGTCGCGGTCCATGGCCCAATAACGGCCCGAGACGGTAGCAACGCGAGCGTCGCAACCAGTCTCCTCGGAGATCTTGGCCAGGAAGGCGCAGAACTCGCTCATGTAGCCGGCACCGGACTGCGGATCGACGTCGCGACCATCCATAAAGGCGTGAACGCGAACGGTCTTAATGCCATACTGGGCAGCCATCTTGACCAGGGCCTCGACATGGTTCATGTGAGAATGAACGCCGCCGGGGCTCATAAGGCCCATGAGATGCAGGGTCTTGCCCTCGGCCTTGACGTCATCCATAGCCTTGACGAAAACCTCGTTCTTGGCGATGGAGCCGTCCTTGATGGCGTTATTGATGCGCGAAAGCTCCTGAAACACGATGCGGCCGGCACCGATGTTGAGGTGACCCACCTCGGAGTTGCCCATCTGGCCGTCGGGAAGGCCCACGTCCTCGCCCGAAGCACCGAGCGTGGTGTGAGGATACTTCTCGTACAGGCTATCGAGGAAGGGCGTCTTGGCGGCAGCGACGGCGTTCTCGCCGTCGGCCGGAGCCAAGCCGCAGCCATCCATGATGATTAGGAGTGCAGGAAGATGACGCTGTGCCATATGCCCTACTCGCCTGCCTTGACGACCATAGAGGCGAAGTCGGCAGCCTTGAGCGAAGCGCCGCCCACGAGGGCGCCGTCAACGTCGGGCTTGGCAACAAGCTCAGCGATGTTGGCGGGCTTGGCGGAGCCACCATAAAGAACGCGGATGCCGTTGGCGAGCTCCTCGCCGAACATCTCCTTGAGGGTCTCACGGATAGCGCCGCAGACCTCCTGAGCGTCCTCGGCGGTAGCGGTCTTGCCGGTGCCGATGGCCCAGATGGGCTCGTAGGCGACGACGACCTGCTTGGGGCAGGTGATCTCAAGACCCTCGAGACCAGCCTTGACCTGGTTCACGACATGCTCGACATAGGTGCCGGCCTCGCGAACCTCAAGGGACTCACCGCAGCAGAAGACGGGAACAAGACCGGCGGCAACGAGAGCCTTAGCCTTCTTGTTCTGGTCCTCATCGGTCTCGTGGAAGTAGTCACGACGCTCGGAGTGACCGATGATGCAGTAGGTGCAGCCAGCGGACTTGAGCATGTCGCAAGAGGACTCACCGGTGAAGGCACCCTTGGCCTCCCAGTACACGTTCTGTGCACCGAGGGCGATGGGGGCAGCCTGAATGCGGTCATGAACCGTAGTAATGTCGATGGTCGGAGGGCAGACGAGCACCTCGACGCCAGCCGGCACCTCGGGCAGAGCCTGGGCCAGCTCGTCGGCGAGCTTGGCAGCCTCGGCGACGTCGTTGTTCATCTTCCAGTTACCAGCGATAAGAAGGGTGCGATTAGGCATCGAGAAGCGCCTCCACTCCGGGCAGGGCCTTACCCTCGACGAGCTCCATGGAAGCGCCACCGCCGGTGGAGATCCAGCTCATCTTGTCGGCCAGGTTAAACTTGTTGACGGCTGCGACGGAATCGCCACCACCGATGATCGAGGTGCAATCAGCCTCGGCGACGGCCTCGGCGATAGCCTGGGTGCCGTGAGCGAAGTTGTCGAACTCAAAGACGCCCATGGGGCCATTCCAGAATACGGTCTTGGCGCCCTTGACGGCCTCGGCGTAGAGCTCCTCGGTCTTGGGGCCGATGTCCATGCCCTCACGGTCGTCGGGGATAGCGTCGGAAGCGACAACCTCGGGGACAGCGTCCTCGCCAAAGTGGTCGGCAACACGGTTGTCGATGGGGAGCAGGATCTTGACGCCCTTCTCCTCGGCCTTCTTGAGCATCTCGCCAGCGCGCTCGACCCAGTCCTCTTCCTTGAGGGACTGACCGACGGTCATGCCCTGAGCCAGGAAGAAGGTATAGGCCATGCCGCCACCGATAATCAGGGTGTCGGCGGAGTCGATAAGGTGATCGAGAACGCCGATCTTGGAGGAAACCTTGGAACCGCCGACGATGGCGACGAAGGGACGCTCGGGCTCGGCGAAGATACCGGTCAGCGTGTCGACCTCCTTCTCCAGAAGGAAGCCAGCGACTGCGGGCAGGTAAGCGGCGGGACCCACGACGGAACCCTGGGCGCGGTGAGCGGTACCGAAGGCGTCGAGAACGAAGACGTCGCCATAGGAAGCGAGGGTCTTGGCGATCTCGGGATCGTTCTTCTTCTCACGCTTGTCAAAACGGACGTTCTCGAGAACGAGGACCTTGCCCGGCTCGACGGCGGCGACGGCCTCGGCGGCCTTCTCGCCATAAGTGTCGGCGACAAAAGCAACATCGAGACCAGAGAGCTCGGCGAGCTTCTTGGCGACGGGCTCGAGGGAAAGCTCGGGCTGGAAGCCGGTGCCCTCGGGACGGCCGAGGTGGCTCATGAGGATAACGCGAGCATTGTGCTCAACGAGATAGTTGATGGTGGGCAGGGCAGCCTTGATACGGGTGGTGTCGCCAACGACGCCATCCTTGATAGGCACGTTGAAGTCAACGCGGACGAGAACGCGCTTGCCGTCGACATCGATGTCGCGGACGGTCTTCTTGGTAAAGGCCATGTTTGCTTCTACCTTTCGTACGTGTCTGCCTCCCATTACGGCAGACGATTTCTTATAAAAAGGGCGCGACCTTAGGGTGTAAGCCCTATAAGGCCGCGCCCTTTTTTAGACGCTCAACGAGCTATTCGCTAAAAGCCAAATTAAGCAACGAACTTCTCGAAGTACTTGATGGTGCGGACCATCTGAGAGGTGTAGGAGTTCTCGTTGTCGTACCAAGAGGTAACCTGAACGAGGGTCTGGCCGTTGCCGAGGTCAGAGCACATGGTCTGAGTGGCGTCGAAGATGGAGCCATGGGTCTCGCCGATGATATCGGTGGAGACGATGTCGTCCTCGTTGTAAGCGAAGGTCTCGGAGATGGTGGCAGCGTAGGCCTTCATAGCGGCGTTGACCTCGTCGGCGGTAACCTTCTTGTCAACGACAGCGTAGAGGTTGGTGAGGGAGCCGGTCGGCGTCGGGACGCGCTGGGCGGCACCGATGAGCTTACCGTTGAGCTCGGGGAGAACCAGGCCGATAGCCTTGGCAGCACCGGTGGTGTTGGGGACGATGTTGACGGCGCAGGCGCGGCTACGACGCTTGTTGCCCTTGCGCTGCGGGCCGTCGAGCGGCATCTGGTCGCCAGTCCAGGCGTGAATGGTGGTCATGATGCCGGACACGATGGGAGCGAAGTCGTTCAGACCCTTGGCCATCGGGGCGAGGCAGTTGGTGGTGCAGGAAGCAGCGGAGATGATGTTGTCCTCAGCGGTCAGCGTCTCATGGTTGACGTTGTACACGATGGTGGGCAGATCGCTGCCGGCCGGAGCGGAGATGACGACCTTCTTGGCACCAGCGTTGATGTGGGCCTGAGCCTTAGCCTTGCTGGTGTAGAAGCCAGTGCACTCGAGAACGACGTCGACGTCGAGGTCGCCCCAAGGCAGGTTGTTGGCGTCGGCCTCCTTGTAGATCTTGATCTCCTTGCCGTCAACGGTGATGGAATCCTCGCCAGCGACGACCTCGTGATCGCGAGCATAGTTGCCCTGCGTGGAGTCGTACTTCAGCAGGTAAGCGAGCATATCGGGAGAGGTGAGGTCGTTGATAGCGACGATCTCGGAGCCCTCATGACCGAACATCTGACGGAAGGCCAGACGACCGATGCGACCGAAGCCGTTAATAGCAACCTTTACTGCCATTGTGTCTCCTTTCGTAAGGCCCCCGCAAGCTACAGCGCCCGCCGTTGAGGCCCACAAACTAACCACTCGCCTAATATACCTTTTTTTTGACTTGAATTTCACGAGAATGCTCGAAATTGAAAATCAAATTTGCTTTAAAACGTTTTAAAGCATAAAACAGCAGTTCAAGTACTATATAAACTGCCGCTTTAAACTACCTGTTCGCTTCAATGAGCTTTTCAAGACGCAAAACACGGTGATATAGGGCCGACTTTGACAAAGGAGGGTCGGCCATCTCCCCCAAATCTCGCAGTGAGAGATCGGGATAGCGCTCACGTAAGTCACAAAAGGCCGCCAAGGCATCCGGGAGCACATCGCGCATGCCGCGTCGCTCAAGCTCCTCGATAAGCGCGAGCTGATGTTGGGCAGCGCCGGCGCTTCTCGTCTGGTTGGCCAGCTCAGCATTCACGCGACGATTTACGTCGTTTTTCACCAACTTGACCGCACGGGCTTCCTCGATTTCGGCAACGCTGCGCTTGGCACCAATCAATTTGAGCAAATGCTCAATCTCCTCGGCGCTCTTGATGTACACGGCATATGATCCTCGCCGGGCGTTGACGCGTGCATGAACCCCGACCTGCCCCAACAGGTCGCAAAGCCCCTTGGCGTATTGTTCGCCCTGCACCGCAATCTCCAGGTGAAAATCGCCACGCGGGTCTGCCACAAAGCCGCCGGCAATCAAAGCGCCGCGAATGTAGGCGAGCCTGCAGCAGGGCCGGGCGACGATATGGCGCGGCACACCGGCGACGAGCCCTCCCCTGCGGTCGAGAATGCCCAGCAGAACCAAAGCCTTATCGAGGTCGGGCTGGTCGGGCAAGGTGATGAGATAGTTTCGCACCTTATGCAAGACCGACTTGCGAACGGTAAACTCCGTTTTGAGCTTGAGGATGCGGTGCGTCAGCGTAATCATCGTGCGTGCAACGGCACCCGTCTCGGTCGCAACCGTCAAACGGTACCGACCAGAGCCCGCTAGCGAAAGCGTGCCACTCACACGTGTAAGAGCGGCAAGTGTCGACAGATCGCAATATTCACATTCGGGTTCGCAGCGCGCAAGCTCGTCACGCACCTCGGCGGTAAACGACATTCAAACCTATGCTTTCGTATTGGCACGCGACAAGTCGCGGTGAGAAATGCTCACGTGATACTGAGCACCTTCCAGGTATCGGGCCGTAGCCTCTGCAATGGCAACGCTGCGGTGCTGGCCGCCCGTACAGCCGATGGCAATGGAAAGCTGCGGCTTGCCCTCCGCGATATAACCCGGCATGACCGTATCGAGCAACTGCGTCCAAACCTTCCAGAACTCCTGCGTCTTGGGATGGTCCAGGACAAAGTCGGAGACCTTCTTATCGAGGCCGGTCAACGTGCGCATCTCGGGGTCGTAGAATGGATTAGGCAGGAAGCGAACATCGATCATGATGTCTGCCTCGACGGGCATACCATGCTTAAAGCCAAATGAGAAGACGTGGACGTCCATGAGCTGCTGGTCGGACAGCTCTGAAAAAGCCGCACGCAGCTTATTGCGTAAAGCAGAGGTACGAAGGCGGCTCGTATCGATGATCATATCGGCTCGGTCGCGCACGCCCTGGAGTTGTAAACGCTCACGCTGGATGGCGTCGGCCGTGGTCTCCCCCGGCTTCGCAATGGGATGGCGGCGGCGGTTTTCGCTGTAGCGGCGAATCAGCACCTCATCAGATGCATCGAGAAACACAATGTCACAGCTCATCTCGCGCTCTTCCAAGGCGGCAACGGCGTCAAGCAGCTCATCAAACAGGCCTTGGCTGCGAAGGTCACAGGTAACAGCAAGATGTCTACCCACACCCGTATTGATGCCAACAAGCTCTGCGAGCTGCGCAATCAGGCGCGGAGGCAGGTTGTCGATACAAAAATAGCCCATGTCCTCAAACACATGCATGGCTTGCGTTCGGCCCGATCCGGACATTCCGGTGATGATGACGATATCGGGAATGCGCTCCGTGCGCTCCGCCGCATCCATGGCATCTCCCTTTTGCATGTGCTGCCTCCTAAAATAAGCGCAGGACCCGGCCAGCGGATCCCGCGCGATCAATTGCCTTAATTGAGTATACCGCCCCAAGCGGATACGAGGCCCGTCTTACGCCTCAAGCGCAGCCTTGAACCAACTCGTAATACTTGTGGGGTGCGTAATGGCAGTGCCAACGACAACGGCCCAGGCGCCGGCGTCAATCGCGGCGCGAGCCTCCTCGGGCGTATGCACACGACCCTCGCAAATAATGGGAAGACCGGGGAACTCCTCGGTTGCCTGGCGCAAAAGCGGCAGGTCGGGGCCGTCTGCCATGGTGCAATCGATGGCGGCGACGCCATGCGAAAGCGTAGTGGAAACCAAATCGAAGCCCATGTCGACCGCGCGGCGGATATCCTCGATCGTGGCGCAGTCCGCCATCAGAAGCACGCCCTCCTCGTGCAGCGGACGAAAAGTGTCCTCGAGCGACTTGCCATCGGGGCGCGGACGATCGGTGGCGTCAATCGCCACGATGTCAGCACCGGCAGCAACGCAGGCGCGGGCGTGACGCAGCGTCGGCGTGATGTAAACGCCCTCGTGTCCATCCTTCCACAGGCCGATGACAGGAACCTCACAACGACCCTTAATGGCAGCAATGTCGGCAAGGCCCTGGCAACGAATGGCGGCGGCGCCACCGAGTTCGCAAGCGCGAGACATTTGAGCCATGGTCTCGGGCGTACGAAGCGGCTCGCCCATATACGCCTGAACGCTCACGATGAGCTTACCCTTCAGGGATTGAATTAAAGGATCGACGGTCATAAGGCTATAACCTTTCTCAGAACAGCCTCCCGAGGCGTGTCGTCTCGGGAGGCTCCTACAGCAGATACGTTTACTTTAACGAGGCAAGAAGATGCTCGGCGGCACCGATAAGCGGTGCGTCGCCCTCCAGAGAACCGATGAGGATCGGCGTGTCCTGAAGCGGATCGAGCGCCTGGCTGGCATAGCCCTCGTGTACCGAATCCTTCCACGTCTGCGAACGCCAATCGGGTCCCTGGTGAATTACGCCACCCGAAAGCACGATGACCTCTGGATCCAGAATGTTGGCGAGCGAGCCCAAGCTAGCGCCCAATGCAAAGCCGGCATCGTGGATGACCTCGGTCGCCTTTGCGTCACCCGCGCGGCACAGGTCGTTCACGTCGCGGCCAACCGAGGGACGGCTGGGGTCAACACGACCGAAGCGCTCGTCGTACATGCGCCCAATCGACGTACCCGAAGCCACCGACTCCAGATGGCCGGAACGCCCGCAGGCGCAGGGAATGCCGGCGGCAGCCGAGCACTCGATGTGGCCCATATGGCCGGCAGCACCATGGAAGCCCTGCATCACACGGCCGTTCTCGACATATGCGCCTCCGATACCCGTGCCGATGCCCAGACACAAGACGGAGAACTTGCCCTTGCCGACGCCCCAATGGGCCTCACCCAGAGCATGAGCCTGCACGTCGCCTACAACGGCAACGGGAAGACCGAGGTCCTCGCGCAGACGCGGCCCCAACTGAACGCCGGACCAGCCGGGCATGATCTCATTGGCATACGCGATGGCGCCCGTCTTGGGATCGACGACGCCAGCGGCACCGATACCGACGCCAAGGACCTCGACATCGGGATTCGCCTCGAGAGCGGCCTTGATGGACGCCTCGATACGCTGGAAGACGGCCTCACCGCCCTCTTGGGCCTCGGTGGGAACCTCAGCCTCAAATACGGGATGGGGCACGCCGCCATCAGCCGGATATTCCATAATGGCGGTCGCAATCTTGGTGCCACCGATATCAACGGAGCAGATGTACTTGTTCTCCATGTCGCTCTCCTTAGGAGATAAAAACAACTACAGGAAATAAAGGCGGTGTTATCGCCGCAGCTTGCTAAAGGCTTCCCGAGTGCCCGGGGTTGGGGTGAAAGCGGTCGGGCATTGACCTAATGGGTCACGCTCGATCGCTTGAGCCCCAAGATCGGGTGCCCGGGAAAGCTTTACAGGAGACCGTTGTCCTGGAGGACCTTCCTAATCGCCTCGACGTTCTCGCCGGTCATGGCCTTCACCGGGCGCGGCATGGTCGGGCTGTCGAAAATGCCCATGAGGTTCATAGCGGTCTTGAAGGCGCCAACGCCACCGGCATAGCCCTGGACGCCCGAGGTGACGTCCCAGATGTGCGAAATCTCATTGAGGCGATCCTGCTCGGCTTTGACGGTAGCCCAGTCACCAGCCTGAGCGGCCTTCCACTGACGCACGTAGCCCTCGGGCTCAACGTTGGCGAGCCCCGGGACAGAGCCGTCGGCGCCACCAAGGTAGGCACCGTCGACGACGACTTCATGGCCGGTGAGGATGCTCATCGGATGGCCGTTCTTCTCGTTCTCCTGAACGAGGTAGCGGAACGAGACGTCGTCACCCGAGGAATCCTTGACGCCAGCAAGGACGCCCTCGGCGCCGAGCTTTGCAAGGAGCTTCCAGGGGAGCTTGGTGTGAACGCACACGGGAATGTCATAGGCAAAGATGGGCAGGTCGAGCTCCTCGTGCAGGATGCGGAAATGCTCCTCGACCTCGGTCATGCCCTGCAGGGCATAGAACGGGCAGGTGGCGACGAGCGCATCGGCGCCCAGCTCCTGAGCAACCTTACCGTGCTCAATCATGCGCTCGGTCTCGGTATCGATGATGCCGACCAGAACAGGAACGCGGTGGTCGACGATTCGAACGGCCTCGGCGATGATCTGTCGACGACGCTCGTCGGTGGAGAAAACGACCTCACCCGAAGAGCCCAGGAAGAACAGGCCATCGACGCCGGCGTCGATCATGCGGTTGATGCTGCGCTCAAAGGAGGCAACGTCGAGCTGGTGATCTTCGGTATCGGGAACAACGACGGGAGGAATTACGCCGGTGAATTTCTGAGTTGCCACAAGAATCTCCTTAGTTGTCTGGCGGGTGGCCCTATGCCGCCCACTCTTGTTGGCAGTGTCCAGGCCGTCTAGGCCAAAGAACACAGGTAGAACGCTTGGTTAAAGAAGTCGACGACTTCGTTTTCGAACGCATTGATGCGTTCGTGAGCATATTTGGCATAGATAATATGCCTCCGGTCACACTCAAGACCGTTGAATACGGCAAACTGGCCCTTGGGATCGCTCACGGCATCCATGAGCGATGTACCCATGAGTACCGATCCGCGCACCCGAGACGACAGCGCTTCGAGGCCGCCGGGAAGCGGATTGGCAACCGCCGTGCAGGCAAGGCCCCGCTCGTCCAGAGCAGAAACCGCCAGCGCGACTCCACCGCCAAGGCCCTCGCCCCATGCAAAGATGCGGTCGGGGTCCATGCCGTCAAGATTGCGCGCGACCTTTGCCATTGCACAGCCCCAGCGGACGCGTTCAACAAAAACGGGCGAGGTAACCCCCTGCCTCAGCTCGCTGAGCCCAATCACATCGTCGTCCAGCGCAAGCACGGCATATCCCATGGCGGCAAACCTCGTCATGTGATGCCATCCACGTACGGGTCGGTCGATGTCGTGAAACATCAGGCATAGCGGCACAAGCTCGGATGCCCGGGCGCAACCTGAGGGCTCAATCAAACGGCCGTGTACGACTTCCCCGGCAAGTTCAAAGGAAACCTCGGAGTAGCGCGCGCACGGATTGGCGAAATCGATCGCCGTGACAGTCAGTCCGCAAACCTCAAGGTCCGAAGCGGCTGCCTCCAACTCGGAAACATCCGCCAAGGCATCGCCGCGCCAATCACGGAAATCGGAGAGCCTTGACGAAACCGTCCCAGAGATCCCCGCAAGCTCGGGGTCAATCAGCTCATTGACATTGCTCTCGCACTTAGACATGAGCCTCCCCTTCCTTGCAGAAAAACGGAATGATCAGATCGTCAAAATCCTGAATCTCCTCGTGGCCAAAACCCTCAAAGAACTCATGGCGCTTCTCACAGGTCAGGTTATTGTAGACCGCAAACTGCGTCGCCGGTGGACAGACGATATCAGCCGTTCCCGTGCCAAACAGCACGGGGCATTTGACCATGGGGGCAAAGTTCTTGGAATCGAAATACGCCAGCTTGGCATAGGCCTCGTCAATACGAGTCGAGTCCTCGTCAAACCAGCGAGACCAATAGCGCAGGCCCTCGTAGGCAATGTCGTCGGCATCCAAATCCCAGACCAGGCGGAAATCCGACAGGAAAGGATAGAGGATGGCGGCACGATTGATAAGCTCGCTGTTAAGCGCGCAGGTCGCAATGCCCAAGCCACCGCCCTGCGACGCACCGTTCACAAAAACACGGGCAAGATCGATGCCCTCGAGCTCGCGAACAATGCGGCACAGAATGCGGATATCCTGATGCAAGCGTACGTAGTAGAGATTGGCCGGGTCGCCGTCGATACCGGCAACGATATGCCCGGCAACCGTTGTGCCTTCAAATCCACCAATATCCTCGGAGGGGCCACCCTGACCGGGGCAGTCGAGGGCGACAAGTGCCATGCCCATACCCGCA
This sequence comes from Collinsella sp. LCP21S3_A9, assembly GCF_052118785.1. Lineage (NCBI taxonomy): Bacteria > Bacillati > Actinomycetota > Coriobacteriia > Coriobacteriales > Coriobacteriaceae > Collinsella > Collinsella sp. LCP21S3_A9. The sequence goes on from NZ_JBQKGN010000007.1 coordinate 99,873, forward strand.
AACGATGCCTGCTCGAACCAACTGCGGCTTGCGCCCGGATAGCCGTGGAACTGTAGCACCAGCGGCACGGACTCGTCCGAAACCGGCTTGAGATACTTGGCATGCAGGCGGGCGCCACACATGCCGGTATACCAGAGGTCAAAAAACTGGCAGGTCGCAGCATCGGCAATCGATGCCGCCTCGACCGAATAGTCGATCTCGACGGCGTCAGCCTCGGCCATGCGGTCGTTCCAAAAGAGATCGAAATCTGATGGACGAGGCATGGCGCCCCGATAACCACCAAATTGCTGTTGTAGCTCCTGAGCGCTTGGCATGGCTCGTGAACCCAACCTTTCGAAATCGCAACGAGGGTGCGCCCGGCAAGGGAGCCGGGCGCACAGGAGGGAAAGCGAACCTACTCGCCAAGCTTGGGATGCAGCAGCGACGGCGCAGCACCGAGCAGCATCTTGGTGTAGGGGTCCTGCGGGTTCTGGAAGACCTGCTTGGCCTCGCCCTGCTCGACGATCTTGCCGCCGTTCATGACGATGATGTCGTCAGAGATGTAGCGGACCGTCTGGATGTCATGGCTAATGAACACCATAGCCAGGCCGAGCTCCTTCTTAAGATCGGTCAACAGGTTGAGGATCTGTGCGCGGACCGAAACGTCCAGAGCCGAGGTGGGCTCGTCGGCGATGATGGCGTCAGGGTTCAACGACAGGGCACGGGCAATTGCCACGCGCTGGCGCTGACCGCCCGAAAGCTGGCCGGGAAGAACCTCGGCGGCAGAGCTGGGCAGACCGGTGAGTTCCAGGAGTTCCTTAACGCGCTTCTCCTGCTCGGCCTCGGTACCCAGGTTGTGGACGCGCATGGGATCGAGCAGCTGCTCACGAACGACCATGCGAGGGTTGAGTGCCGTCGCGGGATTCTGGAACACGACCGAGATGACGCGGCCCATGTGACGACGATCCTCGGCAGTACGCTTGGTGACGTCCTTGCCCTTAAAGTAGACCTTGCCACTCGTGGGGGCCTGCAGGCCGCACATGACATTAGCAGTGGTGGACTTGCCGCAACCGGACTCGCCGACGATGCCGATCGTCTGACCGGGCATGAGCTTAATGGTCACGCCTTGGACGGCATGAACCAGATTGGGGTGCAGGATCGAACCGGTACGGGTCCTAAAGGTGACGTGGACATCGTCAAGGAAGATAATCGGCTCGACGCCGTTGACCGCAGTCTCGCTCATCTACATCACCTCCGCATGAGGGGTCAAACCATTTGCCTTGAGCACCTCATCGGGGAGCTCGGAATAGAAGTGCTCGGTGCCGGGCACGCGCTTGAAGACCGGACGGGTGTCCAGGCCGATGTGCGGATGGCTTGAGCGGGGCGCGAAGCGATCGCCCTTGGGGAAATCGCGCGGGCTGGGGACGGCGCCGGGCACCTGGTGCAGGCGGCCCGAACCGCTCTCGATGGACAGAACGGAGCCCAGAAGACCGCGGGTGTACTCGTGAATCGGGTTGGTGAGCAGCTCCTTGGTGGGCGCCTGCTCGATAACCTGACCGGCGTACATAACCGTGATGTTATGGGCGACCTCGGCGACCAACGCCAGGTCATGCGAAACGAAGATCATGGCAAAGCCGAGCTTGGCCTGAAGATCGTTGAGCAGCTTAATGACCTGCTTTTGGACGGTAACGTCCAGAGCGGTCGTGGGCTCGTCGCAGATGACCAGCTTGGGGTCGCGGGTAAGGGCCATAGCGATCAGAACGCGCTGACGCTGTCCGCCGGAAAGCTCGTGCGGATAGCTCTCGAGCGTGCGCTTGGGATCGAGGCCGACGAGCTCCAGGAGCTCCTCGGCGCTGCGGGTGCCGCCGCGCTTGGTGAGCTGCTTCATCTGGGCGGAGATGAGCATAGAAGGGTTGAGCGAGGACAGGGCGTCCTGATAGACCATGGCGATATCGGTACCGCGCAGGCCGAACCACTCCTTCTTGCTCATCTTGAGCAGGTCACGACCCTCCCAGAGGACCTCGCCGGAAAGATGCTCGTCCTCATCGGTCAGGCCCATGATGGCCAGCGTGGTGATGGACTTACCGCAGCCGGACTCGCCTACCAGGCCCATGGTCTGGCCGGGACGGACGTCAAAGTTGACATGGTCGACCACGTTGATATCGCCGTGGTGCTCAAACTGGATGCAGAAATCGCGGACCGAAAGAATCGGCTCAACGGACTCATCGGGCACATGGCGGTCGTTACGCTTGAGCTCGACATCGCGCAGGGCGCCAAGACGGGCGGACAGGGACTGGGCCTGCTCCTTGTAGGCGCGAACGGGGTCGGAGACCAGCAGGTCGGCCTCGCGGCGCTTGGAGGAATCGGTCGGATCCAGGGCGGCGGAAGGAGCAGCGGCCATAGCGTCGGTAATGCCCTCGGAGAGGATGTTGAGCGCCAGGCAGGTGATCATGATGGCCAGACCCGGGAACAGCGCCTGCCACCAACGACCGGCGAGCACGCCACCGCGGGCGTCGGCGAGGATGTTGCCCCACGTAGCAGTGGGCTCCTGGATGCCAGCGCCGATAAAGGTCAGCGAAGCCTCGAAGATGATGGCATCGGCGACCAGGGTGACGGTGAAGACCATGATCGGGGCAATGCAGTTACGAAGAACGTGCTTGATCAGAATCCACGGAGCCTTGGCTCCGGAGACGATGACCGCGCGGACATAGTCCTCACCGTACTCGGATACGATGTTGGCACGCACGATACGGGCGATCTGCGGGGTGTACATAAAGCCGATCGCAAAGATAATCGACGGCACGGAGTTGCCCAGGATGGAAACGAAGACGGCTGCGAGGGCGATACCCGGGACAGACATGATGATGTCCAGGATGCGCATAATCGTCTCGGAGACGGCCTTGCGCGAAACCGCAGCAAGAGCACCGACAACGGAGCCACAGACCAGAGCCATAGCGGTAGCACCAAAGCCGATGATCAGCGAGTAACGGCCACCGTAGAGCATACGCGAAAGGATGTCACGGCCCTTGTCGTCGGTTCCGAAGATAAACCCGTTGCCGGGAGCCTGGCGAGCCGTAAAGATCTCGACCGGGCTATAGGGGGCAAGCAGGGGGGCAAGAATCGCAGTCAGGGCGACCAGCACCAGCACGATGGCGGCAATCTTAGAAGACAGCGTCATCTTCTTCCAGCCACCGAGCTTGAGCCCCTTGGAGGCAGCCTTCTCGAGCTGCTCGGTTTGCTTCTCTCGAATCTTTACCATAATCTACACCGTCCTGATGCGCGGGTTGATGAGCAGGTAGAGCATGTCAACCACGATGTTGATGATGATGAAGGCAAGAGCAACGACGATGACGACGCCCTGAACCAGGTTCGCCTCGTTGCCCTGAACGCCCTGCAGGATCGCAGTACCCATGCCGGGGAGGTTGAAGATGACCTCGATGACGACGGCGCCGCCCATGAGATAGCCAATCTTAAGACCGAGGGTGGTGACCGGGGTGATCAGCGCGTTGCGAAGAACGTTGATGCCGACGACGACCTTCTCGGGAACGCCGGCGCCGCGAGCCATACGGACATAGTCCTTGTCGAGCTCCTCGACCATGGCGGTACGCACGATACGAGTCATCTGACCCGTCAGCGGAAATGCCAAGGCGATGGCGGGCATGATCATGCGTCCCAGATAGCCAGCCGGATTCGTGGTGAAGTGCGGCAGGGCGCCCGATGCCGGGAGTACCTTAAGGTAGGAGGAGAACAGCAGGATCAACAGAACGGCAAGCCAGAACGACGGGGTTGCCAAGCCGGCGATGGAAAAGACGCGGATTACTTGGTCCGGCCATTTATCGCGATACAGTGCCGCGATGACGCCGAGCAAAAACGATACGACCGCACCGATGGCAAGACCGATGAAGGTCAGCTGCATCGTGACGGGTAGGGCCGTGGAGATGCGCTTGGCAACGGAGTTGCGAGCAGCACCATAGGTGCCCATGTCGCCATGGATCAAATTGCCCATATAGCGCACGTAGCGCACGGGCCAGGGGTCGTCCAGACCATACTTCTCATGGTACTCGGCAACCGCCTCGGGCGAGGCACCGTCACCCAACGCCGTGTAGGCGGGGTCGGTCTTGGAGAACGACATAAGGAAGAACACCAGGACGGTGACGCCCAATGCCATGATCGGCAGCGCCACGAGACGCCTTCCAATCAAACGTAGAAAGTTGTTCACGTTCTCTCCCCTTTCTTTTGTCGGTAGGACCAACTGGTATATGAGTACGGATACTCATTACAAGACCCGAGCGACATCGTTGCCGCCCGGGTCTTTGTTTCAACTATGAGGATACGGTCCCAACGGCCGACATCCTGCATATAGACTCAAGCGAGTCTTACGCCTTGACGGTCGCGACACCCTTAAAGGACATGCTCGTCGTGCCGATGCCCTTGAAGCCATCGAGGGCCTCGCCGTTGGGCGCAGTGGACGGATCGTTCCAGGAAGCGGAGACGGTCTTAACGTGGACAACGGGGTACAGAACGGCGTTGTCGGCGATGATGTCGAAGCACTCGTTCCACTTCTTCTGCTGCTCGTCGCCCTCGGCGGCAAGAGCCTCGTCCATAAGGCCGTGGAGCTTCTGCCACTCAGCGGACTCCTTCCACGGGCAACGGGTCTGCATCCAGACGTTGTCGCCGTACCACCAGTTGAGCAGCAGGTCGGGGTCTGCGCCGAAGCAGGAAGGATCGCCAGGGGCAAGGAGGATATCGTAGGCCTCGCCGCCGTCGATGGCAGCATAGGTGGCCGGCGAGGTATCGGTCTGGATGGTCACATCGAAGCCGAGAGCGTCGAGGTCGTTCTTGACCTGGGCAGCCATACCCTTGATCTGCTCGTTATCGGTGGTGCGCAGGGTAATGGCGCCCGGGGTGATACCGGACTCCTCGATAAGCTTCTTGGCCTTCTTGGCGTCGGTCTTGTACACCGTGGAGGCCTCATGATAGTTGGTGAAGCTCTTGGGCAGGTAGCAGCTGGCAGCGGTAGCAAGGCCGGCGAAGGTGTTGCTGATCATCTTCTCGGTGTCGAGCGCATACATGACAGCCTGACGGACCTTGACGTCGTTCCAAGGCTCCTTGGCGACGTTGAACATGATGAAGCGGGTGCCGAAGCCCTGGACGTTGTCGATCTTGCAGCCAGCGCCCTCGAGCTGGTCGACGGCGTCAGCGGTAACGAGCTCCATGACGAGCGTGGAGCCTTCCTGCTGAGCGGTGACGCGAGCGGTGGGGTCGGTCAGGATGCTGTACTGGATCTTCTTATCCTCGGCAGCATACTCACCGTTGTACTCGGGGTTGGGAACCAGGGTGATCTCGGTATCGGAGATAGAATCGTACATCCAGGGGCCGGAGCCGATCGGCTGCTTGGCGCGATCCTCCTCGCTCTGAGCGGCAGGAGTAACGCGAATGATGGCCAGACGATCCTTGAGCAGGGAGAAGTTGGGGACCTTGGTCTTGACCGTCACGGTGCTGGCATCCTTGGCCTCGATGGACTCGAAAGGCTGGAAGAACGGAGCGTAGGTGGCAGAAGCGGCGCAAGCGGTGTAGGAGGCGACGACGTCGTCAGCGGTAACCTCGGTGCCATCGGAGAATTTGGCGCCCTTGCGGATGGTGACCTCGAAGGTGGTGTCGTCCACGGACTTGGGATCATCGGTGGCGAGCTCGTTGAAAGTGCTGTAGTCGTGGTAATCGATGCCGTAGAGGCCCTCGACGACGTGCCAGTTAGCGCCCAGGCCCACGGCGGAGCCGGTGCTGGCGGGGTCGAAGCTGGACGGAGCGTAAGCGGAACCGGCGGTGATCACGCCGCCGCCACGGTTGGCGGAATCGGCGGGAGCGGAACCCTCGTCGCTAGAGCTGCCACCGCAGCCAGTGAGACCAAAGCCGGCGACAGCAGCGACGCTGCCGGTGAGGCCAAGGAACGAACGCCTGGACATACCCTTATTGATGATGGCCATGTCTTCTCCTATCAATAGAGAATCTTACCCGGGGGCACCTAAACTTGCCCCCGCGCAACTTGCGGACGATATATACCTTACCTACCGACAAACCCAACTGAGGTGCCGCGCTCGGCGACCGATACATACATACGCTTGAACGGTATTTACTACCGTTCACCGAATTCGTTGACAAACGATACAGCAGACAGTATGTATCGGCGAGGTGAGATATCAGTCTTCGTCAACCCGCAGGATAGCAGGGTTTTCGCTTGGGTTAGTCAAACGTTTTAGCGTTAATAAAACCCGAAACCAGCAGGCAATCATGGCGAAATAAATGGTTGAAAATCGCGCAATCATGTATATCAGTTGTTTATGCTCGTGTTTAGCTATCGGAATGGCCAGCCGCGGCCTCGGCGCGCTCGGCATTCCATGCAACGAGCGCCTCGTGGACCGCCTTGGCAACATCGGCAGGTATGCCGCGAACTTCCGCGATCTCTTGCTCACTCGCCGCGCGCAACCGCTTCATCGAGCCAAAATGGCGCATAATTGCACGTTTTCTAGTGGGTCCCACGCCTGGAACGTCATCGAGTACCGAGACCGTCATGGCTTTATCGCGCAATTCGCGATGGAACGTGATGGCAAAACGGTGCGATTCGTCGCGCACCTGCTTGATGAGATAGAGCGACGCAGACCCGGTTGGAAGTACGACAGGAGTCTCGTCCCAAGGCACGAAAACCTCCTCATCGGCCTTTGCCAAACCACAAACTGGTATATCGAGCCCAAGGGCCTCAAGTTGCTTAATTGCAGCCGTCAATTGCGGCTTGCCGCCGTCGACAACGAGCAAATCGGGGCGCGAGCCAAAACGTTCGTCGCCCATCCGCTCGGGAGCATAGCGACGCCCCAAAACCTCGGACATCGAAACGAAGTCGTTCGCCTCGTCCAATTCGGCCTGGATTTTAAAGCGGCGGTATTGGCTCTTGTCGGCGTGGCCGTTGGTAAACACCACCATCGAGGCAACCGTAAAGGTGCCATGAAGCGTAGAGATATCGAAGCACTCGATTCGCATTGGCGGCGCAGGTAGCGCCAAGGCGCTCTCAAGCTCCAGGAGCGCTCGATTGGTGCGATCGTCGGCGTATCCCGTGCGCATCATATAACGCATGAGGGCATGACGCGCATTTTTAGATGCCATATCGAGCAACCGGTGTTTTTCGCCGCGCTGAGGCCTATGGAGATGACAGGAACGCTCGCGCTTGTCCGAAAGCCACTCCCCTAGCGCCTCCGCATCCTCAAGCTCGACGGAAAGGTTCACCTCGGCTGGAATATCAGCCGTCTCGTCGTAATAGCGCTTGAGAAAGCCCGACTGAAGCTCCTCTTCATCGACATCCAGGCCCTTATCGAGAATGAACTCACAGGTTCGAACCGTTCGCCCCTCGCGCACAACAAACACGCAGGCGGCCGAAATGGTCTCTTCTCGATAGAAACCAATCACATCGAGATCGACACTCGACGGAAAAACGACCTGCTGTCGGTCGTCCAGGCCCCTAATAACTTCCAAGCGACGCTTGACGCGCGCCGCCCGCTCAAAATCGAGCGCTTCGGCGGCGTCCGTCATCTCGGATGTAAGCTCATCAACGACATCTTTACGATGGCCCGACAAAAATCGCTCGACGCGTTTAACGTTTTTAGCATAGTCGGCTGGAGAGATCGCACCGACGCATGCCCCCGGACCGCGGCCAACATGGAAGTCAAAGCAGGGACGCCCGTTTTGAGCGCAAATCATATTGACGATATCTTCTTCGCCCTTGTGGGACTCGACGATACGGCGGCATCGACGCCATTCCGCACAAGAAGCCGAGCAGATCGGGATTACCTTGCGCAGCGTATCAATGGTCTCGCGCGCCGCGCGGCTGTCGGTATAGGGACCAAAATAACGCGTTCCCGGCTTATGACGCTCACGAGTATATTTAATAGCTGGGAACAGATCGCTCTTGGTGATAGCGATAAAGGGATAGCTCTTATCGTCCTTAAGGTCGACATTAAAGTACGGATGGTATTGACCGATCAGGTTGCGCTCGAGCACCAGCGCCTCGTGCTCGTTCTCGACAACGATATAGTCAAAGCTCGCAACCAGCTGCATCATCAGTGGAATCTTTTGGCGCTCGTCCTGCAACGTCACATATTGACGCATGCGCGAGCGCAGATTTTTAGCCTTGCCAACGTAAATGACATCGCCCTTGGCATCTTTCCAAAGGTAGCAGCCAGGCTGCATGGGCACACGCGAAACCTGTTCGGCAAGCGTTGGAATGTTGTCATGACCTGCCACGACTGCCTACCTGCGGCGAAGAAGCGCGGAGACCTCAGGCATCTTTAGAAGGACGGCAAGGCCAAAAGTCACGGCAAGTGAAACCATGCCCGCGATGCAAACATAGCCCAAGGTAATAAGAATCGATCCGCCAAGCGCTCCGACAAAACTCTCGAGCGCCCACAAAACGCCGGCACCCGCTGCGGCACCCAGGCCGCCGAGCAAAAGGCCATAGAAGCAGCCGTGCAGAATAGATTTAACCTGAAGACCCTGCAGACGACGACGCAGCCACCACAGCGAACAGCCGACCAGAATCACATAGTCGACAACATACGACATCGCAATCGCAGGCATGCCATAGCCCAGCACCACACCAAACAGCAGAACCGAACCAGCCTGACCGATAGCAGAGTATAGGCAATAGCGGCTATAGGGCTTCATGTCGAGCAACGCCGAGAAGCTCTTCTGCATCAACACGACCACGCCGTAGAGCGGCAGGGAGAGCGCCAGATAAACCAGAAACTCGGACACAAGCGCCACACCCGACTCGTCGAACTTGCCGGCGCAATAAATCATGTTGAGCGGACGGGCAAACACAATGAGATATAGCGCGAAAGGAATCAGGAAGAAGAGCATCTGGGCCACGCCGCGCGAGATACCAACGCGCACGCTGTCATAATCCTTTTCCTGGGCATCGTGCGAAAGCTCGGTATAAAGCGCCGTCGAGAGCGAGGCGGCTATCAAGGCATAAGGCAGTGTGTACCAAAGGCGCGCATAGGCAATTACAGAAGGACCGGTCTCGGGCTGCACCACCAGCGCGGCTGCGTTGGTAATGGAAGTCGACACGAACATGCATACCGTAGCGAGCAACGTCGGGACGCCGAGCGCGAGCGTCTGTCGCAGTGCAGGATCCTTAAAGTCGATATGAATATGAGGCCGGACACCATGCTTACCGAGTGCGGGAATCTGGCACGCCATCTGGACAAAAACGCCAAGCGTCGTGCCGAGCGAAATCAAAACGACGCCCGCTTGCTCACCAAAGCAGGCAGATACGGGAGCGAAGCCCATAAAACTCGCAATGACAATCACATTGTTGAGTACCGGGGCGAACGTCGACCAAAAGTAGTCACGATGCGCGTTAAGAACGCCCGAGAACACCGAGCCCAAGCCGTAGAACAAAATCTGAATGGCAAAGAAACGGAACATGAATGCAGCGGTATCCATGCTTCCGCCATCGCCCGAAAGGAACGACTGCGTCCAGATAAAGCCCGGAGCAAACACGGTGCCCAACACCGAAATGCCGCCCAGCAGCAAAAGCAGGATGCCGAGCAGATTACCTACGTATTCGTTTGAGGCGTCGCGACCCTGCTCACGACGCACGCCCATGTACACCGGCAAAAAGGCGGTAACCAACATACCGCCCATCACGAGCTCATAGAGCATATTGGGCAGGTTGTTGGCGACCTGATAGGAAGACGAAAGCAGCGACATGCCGATGGCGGCAGCCATAGCCCAAGTACGGATAAACCCGGTGACGCGCGACACAATGGTCAGTGCAGTCATGAGGCCGGCAGAGCGGCCAACCGTAGAGTAGTCCGACGAGCCCATATCATCTACGTCGTCCTGTGATTGGGGGCTGACTTCAGTGTGTTGTCGAGAATCAACCTCGATATCAGGCTCATCGATTATCGCGAAGGGGTCGTCGACCAAAACGGCATCATCGGCAGAAAAAGCTCCGTCAACAGGCGTGACATCGTTGTCAAACGAAGCGTCATCGTTAGCTACGGCATTATTACCAAACACCGTGTCAACTTCCCTGGCGGCAGCGGTTCGACCAGAAAACGACAAAGGACCCCAATCATCGTCCTCAACAGCAACGCCCTCGACCGGATCGGTCGAGCCGAGCGGTGACCACTCGTCATCCAAAAGCAACTGCTCGCCATCACCGTCGGTTGCAGGCCTCGCGGGACGATCGGCTGGGACACCCTGCAGTGCGCCCTTTCCCTGAGCCGCCATCAAAAACACCGCCGTCTCATCGGGACGCGGCGCACGAGACGCCCCGGCGTCAGGCATCCGTCCGGCACGGGATTGAGCCGCGGCCAAAAACACCGCCGTCTCATCGGGGCGAGCCGAAGAGAGAATCGTGCGGGGAGGCACCGTACCGGCACCGGCGGCACGCAAATACACAGCCGTCTCCCCTGGATCTGCAGCAACGGACCAAGCGTTTCGAATCTGGTCATCGACCGAAGAAGCCTCAGGCGCGGGCGTCTGAGAAGCCGAACCCTTTGCAAAGTGAGCTCCGCGCTTCGATTCTTCCTGCGGCATCGCTCAGTCCTCTCTCGTGATCGGGGCAACCGTCGCCCCGCAAAATGCAACTAAGTCGTCGGGGGCAAGCTCAAGTTGATAGCCACGCTTACCGCCTGAGATAAAAATGGTATCCCAAAGGACGCATGTCTCATCGATCAGCGTCCGAAAGCGTTTTTTCATGCCGACTGGACTGCAGCCGCCCCGGACATACCCCGTCGCGGCAAGCAAGTCCTTGACATGCATCATGGTCAGCGACTTTTCACCAGCGGCGCGCGCGGCGGCCTTTAGGTCAAGCTCGTCGGCAACGGGAAGACAGCACACAACGTGTTCGTTGGACGGCGTCACGCAAACCAAGGTCTTAAACCCCTGGCCAGGCTCCTCGCCAAGTTGTTCCAAAATTGCAACGCCTAAACCCACCGACTCATCGCCATCGTCTTCATACGTATGGAGAATATAGGAGATGCCGGCGTTTTCCAGCTCGCGCATCGCATTGGTTTTCGGCGTCTTTGCAGCCTTTGCCATGGCATGTCCCTTCCCTCGCATTCGAACGTAACGCCTAAGTATATGTCCAATTTAGCCGCATACGTCATCTCGACACACAGAAGCGCCACCGAATCGAAAGGAATCGGTGGCGCTTCTCGTACGACGGCGTCTCTTTACTGGGCGTCGAGTTGTGCCTGACGCTCGCGGTCGCGCTTGAGCAGCGGTGCCAAGAACTTGCCCGTGTAACTCTGCGAACATGCCGCGACCTGCTCCGGCGTACCCGAGACCACGACGGTTCCGCCGCCATTGCCGCCCTCGGGACCCATATCGATCAGGCGGTCGGCAACCTTGATGACATCAAGGTTGTGTTCAATCACCAGCACCGTGTTGCCCGCATCGACCAAGCGCTGCAGCACATCGAGCAGCTGGCGGACGTCCTCAAAATGAAGGCCGGTCGTCGGCTCGTCCAAAATATAGAACGTCTTGCCCGTCTGGCGTCGATGAAGCTCCTTGGCGAGTTTCACACGCTGCGCCTCGCCGCCCGAAAGCGTCGTGGCAGGCTGCCCCAAACTCACATAGCCCAAGCCAACGTCATACAAAGTCTGAAGCTTGCGCTTAATCTGCGGGATATTCCCAAAGAAGGCCAGCGCCTCGGTGACGCTCATGTCGAGCACGTCCGAGATGGTCTTGCCACGGTAGGTGACCTCGAGTGTCTCGCGGTTGTAGCGTTTACCGCCGCAAACTTCGCAGGGAACGTAGATATCGGGAAGGAAGTGCATCTCGATCTTGATCTGTCCGTCGCCCTTGCACGCCTCACAGCGCCCGCCACTCACATTAAAGGAGAAACGACCCGGCGAGTAGCCGCGCGCCTTCGACTCCGGCGTACTCGCAAACAGCGCGCGAAGATCATCCCACAGGCCAATATAGGTAGCAGGGTTGGAACGCGGTGTGCGGCCAATCGGCGACTGGTCGATATCGATAACCTTATCGATACACTCGATGCCCTCGATTTTCTTATACGGACCCACAGGGCGCGTCGAACGGTGAATAGCATTCGTAAGGGCAGGCGCAATGGTGTCGGTAACCAGGGAGCTCTTGCCCGATCCCGACACGCCGGTAACAACCGTAAGCGTACCAAACTCGATCTTGGCAGTAACGTTTTTGAGGTTGTTAGCTCGAGCGCCCGTAATTTTAAGGCAGCCGCGACCGGGCTTGCGCCGTTCATCAGGCACCCGGATCATTCGTTTGCCGGTCAGATAAGCGCCCGTCATCGACTCAGGACACGCCATGATATCGGCAGGCGTTCCCGCCGCGACTACGTGTCCGCCGTTGACGCCGGCGCCGGGCCCCATGTCGATCACGTAGTCGGCGGCACGGATCGTGTCCTCGTCGTGTTCGACGACGATGACGGTATTGCCGATATCGCGCAGGCGCTCAAGGGTCTTGATCAGGCGCTCGTTATCGCGCTGATGAAGGCCGATCGATGGCTCGTCTAGAATATAGAGCACGCCCATGAGACCCGCGCCGATCTGCGTTGCCAGGCGAATACGCTGCGCCTCGCCACCAGAAAGCGTCGCCGAGGCACGATCGAGCGTCAGATAGTCGAGTCCAACATCGACCAGAAAACGCAAGCGCTCCAGGATTTCCTTGACGATGCGCCCGCCGATAAACTGTTGGCGCTCGGTGAGCTCCAGGCCCTCAAAAAACTCGAGCGACTCACGGCACGACAGGCAGCAAACCTCGTAAATGGACTTGCCGCCCACGGTGACGGCGAGCATCTCAGGGCGCAAACGAGCGCCGTGGCAGCTCGAGCACGGTTCCTCGCGAATGTACTTCTCCAAGCGCGCCTTGGTGTTCTCGTTCGTCGTCTCGGTATAGCGTTCGTACAGGATGTTGCGAACGCCCGAAAACTTGGTATCCCACTGGCTACGACGTCCGTCGAGCTTTTGGTAGTCAACCGAGATCTTCGTATCGCCCAGGCCATCCAAGAATGTACGACGCACGCGAGGGGGCAAGTCCTCCCACGGCGTATCAGCGCTTACCTTAAAGTGTTTACAGACCGCAGCAAAAATCTGCGGGTAGTAGTTCGAATTGCCAAACAGGCTACCAAAGACTCCGTCGGCAATGGACTTCGAGGGGTCCTCGATCAGCGCCTCGGCATCAACGGTTTTCTTAAAGCCCAGGCCGTCGCACTCAGGACATGCGCCATAGGGAGCGTTAAACGAAAAATCACGCGGCTGAAGATCGTCGATGGAGTGTCCATGCTCCGGGCACGCCAAGGCCAACGAATACTCCAGCAGCTCGCCCTCGGTCCCCTCGGGAGCATCACGATCGGGCAGCATGTACACATTTACATTGCCGTGAGCCAGCGCGGTCGCCTGCTCAACGGACTCGGCGATACGGCCCAGAGAGTTCTCACGGATCACGATGCGATCGACCACGACCTCGATATCGTGCTTGAACTTCTTGTCCAGATCGATTGGATCGTCGAGTGAGCGCACTTCACCGTCGACACGCACGCGGCTAAAGCCCTCGGCGCGAAGGTCCTCAAACAGTTTGGTGTACTCGCCTTTTCGCCCGCGCACCACCGGTGCCAGCACAAACGCGCGGCGACCCTCCCCCGCCGCCAAGACCTTGTCGGCAACCTGGTCGGTCGTCTGGCGCTCAATGACGCGGCCGCATTCGGGACAGTGCGGGGTGCCCACACGGGCGAACAGCAGGCGCAGATAGTCATAAATCTCGGTTACGGTGCCAACCGTCGAGCGAGGGTTTTTAGACGTCGTCTTTTGATCGATCGACACCGCCGGCGAAAGGCCGTCGATTGAATCCAAGTCGGGTTTGTCCATCTGGCCCAAGAACTGGCGCGCATAGCTCGAAAGGCTCTCGACGTATCGACGCTGGCCCTCGGCATAGATAGTGTCAAATGCCAGCGAGCTCTTGCCCGAGCCAGAAAGACCGGTAATGACCACGAGTTGGTCACGCGGAATGGAAACATCGATATCACGGAGGTTGTGCTCACGAGCGCCGCGAATAACGATAGAAGAATCAGACATGGAAGCTCCTTGCCTCCTATTGCATCGAATCATACTGCCGATGAGTTTAGCGCACTCGACGCGCACAGATGTTCGTAATACAAGATTCGCAGACCTTTAGCTTTGCGTATCGGGCGCTTTGTTTCTCGAAATGCCGTGGAAAGGTTACAGTAATCTAATCACTGAACTTAATTTGCTGTAACAGAGGAACGTCCATGACCGAAGATATCCCCCTTGAAATCACTTCGAGCGACATGGCCAATCTGCCCATATTCATCGCCGTCCTTATCGTGGCCACCGTCGTCGTGCGCGTGTATTTTTCAATCAAACACAATGAAAAGCCGCCCATTGCCCGCGTCTTTTGGTGCGCGACGCTCCTCATCCCGCTCGGCATGGTAGCTGCATGGATTACGAATCAATTGCTCGTAAATGAGGGCAGTTCCCTATGGGTCCTTTCTTATTCGGCGCTCGGTGCTGCCGCCGTCATACTTCTTGTCGAGCCTTTGGTTTCGGGACTTATCGACCAAACCGATCTTGCGACGGGAACGGTTGCCTGTATTTGCCGTGACATCCTTGTCATCGCCGCTGTTTCAGCGCTCTCGTTCGTTTCACTCGAAATTTCCTGCAACGAAACGTTCTATCGCATTCCCGCCAACTCATTCGGGTTTTCCGTCGGGCTGCTCGCGACGGTTCTGCTCTCCCTTTATTTGCTGGGACAGCGTCATGGAGGCGTCATGGTCCTCGTGCCCGTCGTCTGTTGCATCCTTGGCATTGCCGAGCACTTCGTCATAACGTTTAAAGGCGAGGCCATCCTGCCAAGCGATATCTTGGCCCTTGGCACCGCAATGGAAGTGAGCGAGGGATACGAGTTTACCTTTACCGCCGGAATCGTAACCTCTCTAGCCCTGCTAGAGATTTCCCTGGGGCTTCTTTCGCTTATTCGACCGAGAAAGCTCCGTACGCCCACCCATGTCTTCCCCGCAATCGCCGCTAACCTCTGCGCTTTTCTGCTAGTGACCGTTGTGGGGCTCTCGGGCTTTTCCAGCATCGACTTGGAGCAGGCGCTGAATTTTGGATTTGACCGTTGGCAGCCCATCACCACGTATGCGTCTCAGGGTTTTATCACTTCGTTCACCGAAATGGTCAACGAGTTGCCCATTGAGAAGCCCGAAGACTATACGCCCGATGAGGCGCAGAGCATCGAGCAAGAGCTCGCCGCCACCTACGACAGCACGTATGGCTCGAGCGAGCAGCGCGCGGCGGCCGTTGCCCAGTTCAATGAAATCAAGCCGACGATTGTTGCCGTCATGAACGAGAGTTTTAGCGACCTTTCGTGCTTTGAGCAGCTCCAGGCGGCCGGGTACACCGGCCCCGCATTCTACAACTCGCTTCCCGACACACTTGTTCGCGGCACCATGCTCGCTTCGGTCGCCGGTGGCGGAACGGCGAACTCCGAATTCGAATTTTTGACCGGAGCGACAACGGCCTTTGTCGGATTAGGCAAAATCCCCTATCAGCTATATCAGATGAATGGCGTCAACAGCCTGGCAAAGGACCTTAAGGAGCTTGGGTATACCGCTACCGCTATGCACCCGCAAAACCCCGTCAACTACCATCGAGATAAAATCTATCAGCAGCTGGGCTTTGGAGACTTTCTTTCAATCGGCGATTTCGAAGGTGCGCCCTGTTACCATGCCGGCGTATGCGACTACGCCACCTACGACAAGATACTCGACCTGCTTAGAACCGACGAAGCCCCGCAGTTCATCTTTGACGTCACGATGCAAAATCACGGCGGCTACGACTATGGCACCGTTCCCGCCGAAGAGCTGACAAACTATTGGGTCGAGGGAGCCAGCGAGGGCGCCAATAGCGCGCTCAACACCTATCTTACCTGCATCAACGCATCCGACCGGGACCTCGAGTACTTTATCAACGAGCTCCGCAATATCGGAAGACCGGTTGTCCTTGTCTTTTTTGGCGACCATCAGCCGAGCGCCGCAACGACTCTCAACGACGAGCTGTACCCTCAGGAAGATACGGCAAGCCACGCTTTCCGTATCTATCAGTCGACCTATTTCGTCTGGGCTAACTATGAAATCGCCGGCAATACCGAGCTCAACGTCTACGACACCGTCGGGGCAAACGAGATTGCAGCCATTACCCTTAATAAGATCGGCGCCCCGCTCACCGACTATCAAAAGGCTCTGCTTGCAACAAGGTCAGATGTGCCCACCATCAATGTCGCCGGCTATCTTGGTGCCGACGGGCTGCGCTACGATTTGGAATCTGAAGACAGCCCATACGCCTCGACGATCGACAAGCTGCAGCGCATGCAATACCTCGAGTTCGCCAGCAAAGTTCAGTAAGCCCGCTCATTCGCTTGGGCCCATCGTATTGCAAGCACACTCGGCCCAAATGCATCACAAATGACTCCCGCTCGCAAACGAGGGTACAATGACGCTCGTGTCACATCACGGGGCTCCGGCCCCAACATATACAAAGGAGTCATACATGGGTTGCGAGCACGCACAGGCCGCCGGCGGACAAACGTCGCCGTCGCAATTTGAGGAGAACACGCTGTCCGAGGTCAAACGCGTCATCGCCGTGCTTTCCGGCAAGGGCGGTGTCGGCAAGTCGTTTGTCACCGGTGCCATCGCCACCGAGCTTGCCCGTCACGGCCACAAGGTCGGCGTCCTCGATGCCGACATCACCGGTCCCTCTATCCCCAAGATGTTCGGTATGAGCGGACGCCACGTCCATGCCCTTGGCAACCTTATGCTGCCCGAAATCTCCGAGCACGGCGTCAAGGTCATGAGCTCCAACCTGCTGCTCCAAAACGAGACCGACCCCGTCCTTTGGCGCGGTCCTGTCATCGCAGGCGCCATTAGGCAGTTCTGGAGCGAGACCTCGTGGGGCCCCATCGACTATCTGCTGGTCGACATGCCTCCGGGAACAGGCGACGTCGCGCTCACCGTCTTCCAGTCGCTGCCCGTCGACGGCATCGTCATCGTCACGAGCCCGCAGGATCTGGTCTCGATGATCGTCGCCAAGGCGGTTAACATGGCCGAGAAGATGAACGTCCCCATTCTGGGCATTGTCGAGAACATGAGCTATATTGAGTGCCCCGACTGCGGCAAGAAGATCGAGGTCTTTGGCAAGAGCAAGCTCCCCGAGGTCGCAGAGCGCTATAACCTCGACATCTTGGGCCAGCTTCCCATTAATCCGGCACTCGCCGAGGCCTGCGATAAGGGCGAGGTCGAGACCGCGCTGCCCGATGGCATGTTGCCCCAGGCAGTCTCTGCCGTCGAGGCCATTGCCCCGCACGAGACCGACGAGGCCTAAGTGAACACGAGCGCCTTCTATGACGTCCTGGTAATCGGCGGCGGGGCTTCAGGCCTCGCCGCCGCCATTACGGCCGCACGCGCTGGCAAAAGCGTCTGCATCGTTGAGCGCGATGTCGCCTGCGGCCTTAAGCTCCTTGCGACCGGCAACGGTCGCTGCAACCTCTCCAACGAATCGATTGATCCACAGCGGTATAACCACCCCGCATTCGTCGAATCCGTCATGGGCCCCCAGCCCGAACAAGAGCTTATGGGTTTCTTCTCCTCGCTGGGCATCATGACAACCTCCGAGGAAGGCCGGCTGTACCCGCGCTCCCTTCGCGCCGAATCGGTACGCGACGCGCTTCTCAACGTTTGCGACCGCCTAGGTATCACCTTAGTCTGCGGGGCCAACGTTGCCTCGGCGCACAAAGCTTCCGAAGGCTGGGCACTCCAAATAAACCGTCCAGCGCGGGCGCTCAAGGCAAAAAAGCACGACGACCGAAAATCGGAGCTCCGCTCGCTTCGGAAAGCACTCGCCGATGTCCCTCGCAAGAACGAGGCCCTGGAGGCACATGCCGTAATTATCGCCACGGGTGGCAACCCCACCGGTATCGCCGATACGTTTAGCCTCCCCCTCACTTCGCTGCGCCCCATCCTCTGCCCCGTATCGGCAACGGTCGTCGGCGATCGGGCGGCACTCAAGACGTTGGATGGTCTGCGCGTCCGCGCCCGCTTGACGCTCACCCGTAACCATAGTGAGCTCTGGCACGAAGACGGTGAAGTACTGTTTCGAACCTTCGGTATCTCGGGCGTCGCTGTCTTCAACCTCTCCCGTCGTATCCAGCGCGGCGATACGATCTTGCTCGACGTTTTCCCCGACCTCTCTAAAGACGAGTTGCTCGATATGCTTAACCGGCGCGTTGAGCTGCTCGGCGGCTTTTCGCCCCGCGATCCCCGTTGGCTCGACGGCATGCTCGCCCCGCAACTCTCCCGCGTCGTCTGCACAGCGTTCGAGCAGTGCCATCCAGGCTCCAACGATGTCGTCCACCTGGTCTCGTTCCTCAAGCACTTTAAGTTGCTCGTCGAGGGAACAGCCGAGGAGCGCTCGGCGCAGGTCACGCGTGGTGGCGTATCTGTCGAGAGCATCTCAACACCCAGTCTACACGCGTGCAGCGTTGTCGACGCCCCGCTTTACGTCTGCGGCGAAGCGCTCGACATCGACGCCGATTGCGGAGGCTTTAACCTTGCGTGGGCCTGGATCTCGGGCATTCGCGCTGCAAGCAGCCTGTAGCCGCACAGTCTATAATCAAAAACGCATTCGGGCCGTCTGGGATACCGGACGGCCTCTTTCTTGCCTCTAAGGAGACCTCGATGATCGAACTCACCCAAGTCAACGCGTCACTCGATGAAGCCGGCGATGAAAATGCCTGCCTCATTGTTGGCAAGCGATTCGCCAAGCGCGTCCTGCGTTGCAAGGACTCCGAGATCAAGTCCATCGAGCTCCACCGCAAGTCAATCGACGCTCGCAAAAAACGAGACGTCCATTTTATCCTGAGCTTTCGTGTTGAGCTGACTAGTCCCCACCTCGAGCGAGAAGCGGTCGACAGCGTTGCCGAGCGTGACCGCTCGCGCGTACGCGCGATAGAAGACGATGAGCCTTCATTCCCCTCCCCCGTTTCTAGCGCACCCAAAGAGCGCCCCGTCGTCGTCGGTGCCGGATGTGCCGGCCTTTTCGCCGCACTCACCCTTGCCGAAGCGGGTCTGAAGCCCTTGCTCATCGAGCGCGGCGACCCGGCATTTCGCCGCTCGCATGCGATCGACCTCTTTCTAAAGGAGCGTATCCTCGACCCCGAGAGCAATATCCAGTTTGGCCTGGGCGGCGCGGGGACCTTCTCGGACGGCAAGCTCAATACGGGAACCAAAAATCCCGCCCATCGCCTCATCCTCGATACCTTCGTCGAGGCGGGTGCGCCCCGCAATATTCTGTGGGATGCCAAGCCGCACATTGGCTCCGACATCCTTCCCACGGTTGTTACCGCTATATCCCAGCGCATCGAGCAGCTCGGAGGTATCGTCCGTTATCGAACAAAACTCGTCGACATTCGCATCGACGCGTCTGGCGCCATCACCGGTATTGATGTCCAATCGTCCCAAGACGCCGCTTACGAGCCAATTGAGACAAAGCACCTCATCCTCGCCTGCGGGCATTCTGCTCGCGATATTTTTGAACTCCTTAAGGACCACAACGTGGCCCTCGCACAAAAGACCTTTGCCATGGGCGTTCGCATCGAGCATCCGCAGCGCGACATCGACCGAGCCCAATATGGAGCCTCGGCGGGACATCCTGCCCTCGGAGCAGCCCCCTACAAACTCGTCGCCCATCTTCCCAACGGCCGCAGCGTGTTCTCGTTTTGCATGTGCCCCGGCGGGCAGGTTGTCGCCGCCTCTTCCGAGCAGGGCCACCTGTGCGTCAACGGCGCCAGCCTCAATGCCCGCGACGGCCGTAACGCAAATGCCGCCCTGCTCGTTAACGTCACGCCTGAGGACCTTCCCGACGATGACCCGCTCGCCGGCATCGAGCTCCAGCGCGCCTGCGAGGCGGCCGCCTATCGCCTGGGCGGTTCCAACTGGAACGCACCGGCACAACTCGTCGGAGATTTCCTCGCAGGACGCGCCAGCAAGGCGCCCGGAAAGGTAAAGCCCACCTATCCGCTCGGTGTGACCTGGACGGCAATTGACGAAGCCCTGCCGCAGCATATCGTCGAGTCGCTCCGCCTGGGACTTCCCCTACTCGGAAAAAAGCTACGGGGCTACGACCGCCCCGATGCCGTTCTTACCGGCGTGGAGACTCGTTCGAGCTCACCGGTCACTGTCACCCGAGACCGAACGTGCCATGCCGTGTCGACCCCGGGCCTCTACCCTTGTGGTGAGGGAGCTGGATATGCCGGAGGCATCATGAGCGCGGCCACCGACGGTATCCGTTGTGCCGAAGCCCTGATCGCAGACCTCTAGCGAACGAATTCCAGCGCGCAAAAGACACAGGCCCCGAGCTCCACAGGGAACTCGGGGCCTGTTCGCTATTTCTTAAACCGTGCACCCTGGCGTTTTCTACCCGATGCGAACGTGGAACCCTTGCGGGCCTGCGAACGCAAGCGCTCGATCGTCTCGTCCTCAGACGCACCCTCGAGCATCGCCCGAATCTGAACGACAGCATCACGCAGGCGCGCCGCCTCCTCAAAGTCCATGACGGCAGAAGCGTTACGCATATCCTCTTCCATGGTTTCGACGATCCGCACAAGCTCGTCATGCGGTAGTTCTTCCAACTGTTCCGCAAGTGTCTGCTCGGGCGCCACCGTTTCCGGCACACCGCCCTCGCCCGACTCATCGGGCGTATAGAATGCGCCATGGCCAAGAGAGTCGCCCTTCGAGCGTCCCTTGGAGCCCACAGTTTTTTCGGCCTCGGCAATAAAACTTGAGATGTCGTTGATGGCCTTGCGCACTGTCTTGGGCACAATGCCATGTTCTTCGTTATATGCCATCTGAATCTCGCGACGGCGCCGCGTCTCCTCGATGGCCGCTTTCATCGAATCGGTCACAACGTCTGCATACATGATGACTTCGCCATCGGCGTTACGGGCCGCACGGCCAATCGTCTGAATCAGCGAACGGCGGTTGCGCAAGAAGCCTTCCTTATCGGCATCGAGAATTGCCACCAGTGAGACCTCGGGAAGATCCAAGCCCTCGCGAAGCAGGTTGATGCCAACGAGAACATCGATCTTGCCCTCGCGCAGCGTTCGCAGGATCTCGACACGGTCCATTGTCGCCGTATCAGAGTGCATGTAATTGACCTTAATGCCCGCATCAAGTAGATGGTCGGTCAGGTCCTCGGCCATGCGCTTGGTCAACGTGGTCACCAGCACGCGCTCCTTGCGGGCAACGCGCTCGCGAATCTCGTCCTCAAGATCGTCAATCTGACCGCGAACGGGACGCACGTCGATCTTGGGATCGAGCAGGCCGGTCGGACGAATAATCTGCTCCACGTCGTTTTGGCTCACCCGCAGCTCGTAGTCGCCCGGCGTTGCCGAAACATAGATGAACTGCGGAATCCTCGCCTCAAACTCATCGAAGCGAAGCGGACGATTGTCGAGCGCCGAGGGCAGGCGAAAACCATGCTCAACAAGCGTAACTTTGCGCGATCGGTCGCCTTCGTGCATGCCGCGAATCTGTGGCACCGTCACGTGGCTCTCGTCTATGATGCAGAGCATGTCCTTGGGGAAGTAGTCAATCAAGGTAAACGGCGGTTCACCCGGCTTACGCCCGTCCAGATGACGCGAGTAGTTCTCGATGCCGTTGCAAAAGCCCATGGTCTCGAGCATCTCGAGGTCATAATCGGTCCGTTGCTGTAGACGTTGCGCCTCGAGCAACTTGTCGGTCGCCTTGAGCTCCGCCACGCGCTTCTCGCACTCTTCACTGATTGACTTCAAGGCCGCCTTGACCTTGGGCTTCTCGGTCACATAGTGCGATGCCGGCCACACGGGAATAGCCTCATACTCACGAAGCATCTCACCGGTAACCTCATCGATTTCGGCGATAAGCTCGACCTCATCGCCAAAGAACTCAAATCGCAACGGATGCTCGGCATAGGGCGGATACACATCGACAACATCACCGCGCACGCGGAAGGTGCCACGCGCCAAGTCATAGTCGTTCCGGTCGTACTGAATGTCGATGAGCGCATGGATAAAGTCATCGCGCTCGAGCGGTACTTTCTTGTCGACATTCGGCGCCAGCCCCGCATAGTCCTCAGGAGAGCCGATGCCATAGATGCAGGACACCGAAGCAACGACGATCACATCGCGTCGAGAAAGCAACGAGGCGGTCGCCTGATGTCGAAGCATCTCGACTTCTTCGTTAATCGAAGCATCCTTCTCGATATACGTATCGCTTTGCGGCACATATGCCTCGGGCTGATAGTAGTCGTAGTACGAGACGAAGTAGACCACGGCGTTGTTGGGAAAGAATTCTTTGAGCTCGCTCGCAAGCTGGGCGGCGAGGGTTTTGTTGGGGGCCATGACCAGCGTTGGCTTACCGAGAGCTTCGATGGTCTTGGCCATGGTAAAGGTCTTGCCCGAGCCGGTCACGCCAAGCAAAACCTGATAGCGGTCTCCTTCCCTCACACCCTGCACAAGCGACTCAATGGCCTTAGGCTGTGAACCTGCAGGCTCATAGGGAGACACGACCTCAAACGGTACCTCGGAGCCCTCAACGCCAAAACGTTTGAGCTCTCCGCCAACACGCTCAACTTCAAAATCCGCCATGGATACTCCTAACTCATACATCTGCAGTATACGCAGGCGGCAGGCATAGTCCTATACGAACCGGTCGGGATAGAGGGTCTTATAGCGAATCCAGGCATTATTGACACGAATCAAATAGGCTTGCGTCTCGGGAAAGGCAATCGCGTTATGGAGCGATGTGTTTTGCTGCGCCCACCCATCGACATTGCCCATTCCGGCATTGTAAGCAGCAATAGCGCTATCCGTCGAACCATTGAAATACGTCAACAGGTACGAGAGGTACGCGCACCCAAATTCGATATTCGAAGCGGGGTCATTCAGGTTATCGGCAGAATACTCATCCCCGTCGACAAGGCCCTTAGCGATCATATCCTGAGCGGTTTCGGGCATAAGTTGCATGAGACCTTGGGCGCCCTGGTTTGATTCCGCCTCGGGATCCCAATTTGATTCCGACTTGATGACGGCACACACCAGATACGGATCGAGATTATGCGAAATACTGGACTGCTTTACATACGCCTCATAGTCAATCGGATAGAACGGTTTAAAGAAAGCGGCGGGAGCACACGAGTAAACGAGCGAGATAAGGCCAAAGACGAAAACGACAACCAGCGGCACAAGGCGATACCACGTAAAGAAACGCGTCTTAGGCATCTGTCGTCTCCTTATCCATAGCATCCATAAGGCCATGGCGAGCAAGCCACGCGTCCAGTTGTTCAAAGAGCGAGCTGTCGCCCGCTGCGTTATCAATCACGGTCGTGGCGAGACTGCAAAGCGAAGACTCATCGGGTTGGCAAGCACAGCGAGCATCAAAATCGGATGGCTCCATACCACGGTGAATAGCGCGTTCGCGACGGACCGCTAAAGGAGCGCTAACAACCATAATTTCATCCGCAAGGCCAAAGGCATCCTCAAAGCCAGTCGGAGCAGATACTTCGACCGCCGCAAAGGGATAGCGGGGGGACGAAACCGTACAGCAAGCAGGATCGAGAATCCTCAGCGAAAGCTGCTCAATGAGAGCGGGGTGAACAATACTATTGAGCCTTGCAACCGTATCGGGAGAAACAAAAGCTCGAGAAGCGAGAACGTTACGTCGAACACCGCCATCCTCGTCCAAAATATCCCAGCCAAACTCTTCAGCAAGAGCATTGACGATATCCGACCCCGGTACGTACAGCGATTTGGCAAGAACATCTAAATCGATAAGCAGGGCTCCGCGAGATTCCAGAAAGCGGCAGGCAGTCGATTTACCCGAAGCAATATTGCCCAAAACGAAAACGGTAAACATCAAGCCCTCCCTAACGTCAATGCGAGTAATTATCGCGCAAATACAAAGCGACGGTTCAAAAAACAGCCAAACAGTAAGAGAGTCAAAGGAAGAGTCCGCTCACAAGGCACAGCTTGTATATAGCGCAAAAAAGGGGGAGGCCGCGAGGCCTCCCCCTTCTCGATTCTCGATGACGGCTCGGTGCCGTCCACCGGTCAGCGGCGCCC
Source organism: Collinsella sp. LCP21S3_A9 (assembly GCF_052118785.1). Classification (NCBI taxonomy): domain Bacteria; kingdom Bacillati; phylum Actinomycetota; class Coriobacteriia; order Coriobacteriales; family Coriobacteriaceae; genus Collinsella; species Collinsella sp. LCP21S3_A9. The sequence goes on from NZ_JBQKGN010000007.1 coordinate 124,059, forward strand.
TGGCCTCCCACGGGCTGGCCCCGCAGTACTCTCGGCGCGATGGGGCTTAGCTTCCGGGTTCGGAACGGGACCGGGCGTGCCCCCCATGCTCTGGCCGCTGACCGGTGGGCGGCGCCCACCGTATC
>NZ_JBQKGN010000008.1:0-117479 GCF_052118785.1 Collinsella sp. LCP21S3_A9
CGCTTCATCGAGGAGCTCGGGGGCTGGATCGGCCGATACAATACGGAGAGGCGCAGCGATGCGCTCGGCGGCCGCACGCCGGCCGAGTTCCGCGCCGCGCTGGGAAGGGCCACGTAACGGTCCAAGAAATCGTCCGCAGTCCCTCGCTCAGACCGGGACGCATTTTCCCGATCGACCCTCTGCGGGAAACTGTATCCCACCTTGAGGGGCAAAACTGGGACGCGGTTTCCGGCCCAGGCATCAAAACGAAGTTGCGATGGAATAGTTCCTGTTTGGGGCTTTAACCAGCAAAAACAGGAACTATTTCACCGCAAGTTATGAGGAACGGGATGGGGCTGGCCCTCTTACTCTTACAGATGGCGCTCCAGGAAGCGGAAGGCTAGGCGAATCCAAGGGCGGACTGCCACCTGCTTGTCCTCGTTGTCGACCGCGGTATTGGCATTGCCGAGCGAAAGGCCGTGACCGCCTTGGTCAAAGACGTGCATCTCGCAAGCGACGCCCTCCTCGGCCATGCGCTGAGCAAACGGATAGACCTGCGCGATCGGCGCCGTTTTGTCATCGGACACGCCCCACACAAAGGTCGGCGGCATCTGGCGCGAAACATGCGTGGTAGGGCAGATATCGGCCAGGTGCTCTTCGGTGGCCTCGCCACCCGTCACCATCGACAGGTAGTCGTTGAGCAAATCGCGCCCCGTCTTGCCACCTGTCTTGGGCACGCGCAAGTCGATGCGCGGGTCGCGCGTCTGCATGTCGCGGACATAGGCAAAGTCGAGCAATGGATATCCCAGCACCACGGCATCGGGACGAATGTCGTCCGGACGCGCCCCGGCAAGTGCCGCGAAGGGACCGGTCTTCCACTGCGTTGCCAGCGAGGCGCAAATCATGCCGCCCGCCGAAAAGCCCACAACGCACACGCGCTTGGGATCGACATGCCACTCGTCGGCATTCGCACGAACCGTGGCGACCATCTTGGCAAGATCTGCCTGGGGGTGCGGAAAGCTCACGTCACCCGTGCCACTCGTGACATAGTTGAGAACAAAGGCCTGGTACCCGTGATCCAAAAAGGCAAACGCCACCGGATCCTGCTCATGCGGGGCGATGTGCGTAAACGCGCCTCCGCCGCAGATGATCACTGCCGGGCGACGACCATTGGGCTTGCCGGGCAGCGGTTCGGCCCCCATATAGGTAAACGTCGCCGGATATTCCTCGGTCGGCTCCTCGCCCCACAGCGCATGGCTCTCGACGATCATATATGCTCCCTTCGCGCGATTCGTGCGCACGTTATGTATCGCCTTCAAGCGTACCCCACTTGGACGCACGGCATCGAAACGTATCCGCAATAAGTTTCCCTTCAACTGATATATCACATAATCCCAGCTCAGGGCCGTCGTTGAGCAGCGTAAAATAGAGACGCTGACCGAGCCGGTAAACACACACGAAACGTTTCCGGCAAAACTACGCGTGCGCCACATGCGCACTTGATACGTTGGAGGCATCTATGGGTCTGCTCGATTCGCTCAAGTCCACGTTCAACTCGTCGGGCGAGGCGTCCGTACCGCCCGCAGCAAGCTTCGCCACCCGCGAAGGCGTCATCTACGCTCCCGTTAACGGTGTGCTCGTCAATCTAAACGAGATTCCCGACGAGACCATCGCCTCGGGTATGCTCGGCCAGGGCTACGGCATCGAGCCCATCACCGGCACCATCTATGCTCCCGCTAACGGCCGCATCGGCGCCACCACCGTCACCAACCACTCTATTGGCATGATCACCGAGGACGGCCTTCGCGTGTTCATCCATGTCGGCCTGGGCACCGTACAAATGAACGGCAAGGGTTTTGCCCGCTTTGTCGAGATGGGCGATGTGGTCAAGGCAGGCCAGCCGCTCATCAGTTTCGACCGCGATGCCATTAAGGCCGCTGGCCACGAGGACATCGTGACCGTCATCATCTCCGAGCTCGATCGTCTTAAGAGCATCGACCATGTCGGCGAGTCTGGAACGCTTATCGGCGGCAACCCGCTCGTCAAGCTGGGCGACCCGCTGCTGGTGGCTAAGACCAAGTAACGAGTCCTGCGCCGTACAGCCAATAGGCAACACGCCAAGCGCCCACGACCATCTGGCCGCGGGCGCTTTTCGTTTGAAAACCGTCCCGTCAATACCTTATCTGTATAGCCCAAATGAGCCGAGCTGCTAGAATATCGAACTATATGGATAACTATCATTCAACCGCTATGGGAGGATATGTGAACCGCACCAAAATCGCGCAGCTCTATGCCGATGCCGAGTCGCTCGGCGGCAAGACCGTCACTGTCGCCGGCTGGGTCAAGTCCGTCCGCGACATGAAGAACTTTGGCTTCGTCACGCTCAACGACGGCAGCTGCTTCCGCGACCTGCAGGTCGTCATGAACCGCGAGACGCTCGGCAACTACGACGAGATCGCCCACCAAAACGTCTCGGCTGCACTCATTTGTACCGGCACCGTCAAGCTGACCCCCGATGCGCCCCAGCCTTTCGAGCTTTCTGCCACCTCCATCGAGGTCGAGGGCACGAGCGCCCCGGACTACCCGCTGCAGAAGAAGCGCGCAACCGTCGAGTTCCTGCGTACCCAGCAGCACCTGCGCCCGCGCACCAACCTGTTCCGCGCCGTGTTCCGCATCCGCTCTGTCGCGGCTGCCGCCATCCACCGCTTCTTCCAGGAGCAGGGCTTTGTCTACGTCAACACCCCCATCATCACCACGAGTGACTGCGAGGGCGCCGGCGAGATGTTCCGCGTGACCACGCTCGACCCCAAAAATCCGCCTCTCACCGCGTCCGGAGAGGTCGACTGGAGCCAGGACTTCTTTGGCAAGCATGCAAGCCTTACCGTGTCCGGCCAGCTCAATGCCGAGAACTTTGCCATGGCCTTTGGCGACGTGTACACCTTTGGCCCCACCTTCCGCGCCGAAAACTCCAACACCACGCGCCACGCCGCCGAGTTTTGGATGATTGAGCCCGAGATGGCCTTTGCCGACCTGAACGACTACATGGATAACGCCGAGGCCATGCTCAAGTACGTTCTTAAGGACGTTATGGCCACTTGCCCCGACGAGCTCAACATGCTCAACAAGTTTGTGGACAAGGGCCTGATCGAGCGCCTGAACCACGTGGCCAACTCCGACTTTGCCCGCGTCACCTACACCGAGGCCGTCGAGATCCTGGAGCAGGCCGTCGCCGCCGGTCACAAGTTTGACTATCCTGTCAGCTGGGGCATTGACCTGCAGACCGAGCACGAGCGCTTCCTGACCGAGGAACACTTTAAGCGCCCGACCTTCGTGACCGACTACCCGGCCGAGATCAAGGCCTTCTACATGCGCATGAACGACGACGGCAAGACCGTCGCCGCCGCCGACTGCCTGGTTCCCGGTATCGGCGAGATTATCGGCGGCTCCCAGCGCGAGGAGCGCCTGGATCTGCTCGAGGCCCGCATCAAGGACCTTGGCATGGCCCCCGAGCAGTACAAGTACTACCTTGACCTGCGCCGCTATGGCTCCTGCAAGCACGCCGGCTATGGTCTGGGCTTCGAGCGTTTGGTCATGTACCTGACGGGCGTGGGCAACATCCGCGACGTCCTTCCGCACCCCCGCACCGTGGGCAACGCCGATTTCTAATCGCCACAGCTCCGTCCCGCGCGTTACAGCGTGTCGCACCAGCGCCTCTCGGCAAGCCGAGGGGCGCTTTTTCAACAGTATCCGTCAAGCTTTTGTCAAGCTTTTGGTCAGCTGATCAGGGCTGTTGAAAACTCGACCCGCCGCTTGCCGACGACTACCGACCACCCAGAGTGCCCTGTGCCCCTAAGCAAACCCCGTGTCCTAGGCTCCGTAGCGTCATCACCCAAAAACGGAAAGGACGTGAACGCAATGGCCAAACCCGCTGTTGAGAACTACGAGGCCACGACCAGGGGTGCTGCTTCCATGGCAGCCTATCGCGCTGTGCGCATCCTGCAACTCTTAAGCGAGCATACCGGTGAGGACAAAGCGCTTCCTCCCGATGAGCTGATCGAGCGCCTCGCCCATCCCGACGACCCCGCTCGCATGCCCATCTCGGCAGCGCGGCGCAGTATCCATACCGCGATTTCCGCCCTGCGACATGCCGGATACGAGATTGAGTACAAGCGCGGCGCGGGTTACCGACTTCTCACCCGACCGCTCTCCGACGAGGAAATCATTCGACTCCATGGCATGGTCATGCGCAACCGCTCCACACCCATCGCGACCAGGAAAAGCATAGCGCGCCATCTGGTCGCCATGGCAAGCGCCGACGTTCGCGGCTATCTCGATACGTCCGAGCCGGCACCAAGCGCAGAAGGCAAACCCGCCAAGACCACGCGACCGCCCGCCAAACGCATCGATACCTGCGAGCTCATCGAGCGGGCCATCGACCACGGAACCACGGTGAGCTTTGACATTTCAAGCGTCACGACACATGACAAGATCGAAGTGACGCGGATGACCGTTCGGCCTTTTGCCATCAAACAGCGAGACGGCGTCTCGTATCTGCTGGGAACGGTCGTCGACGGGCACGGCTCCGACGACACCCTACGCACCGTCGAGGTCGGCCGCATGAGAAACGTTAGCACACGCCTGCTCGACGGCAAGAAGCTCTTTGCCGCGCTGGACGAGGGGGAGCGGCCCGCGCCCGCCGCCTAAGTCTTGCCGTTGCCCGCCAAATCCCCCGCCGTCCATCCGGTTCAGTATTAAAAAACCCGACAGGTTGTTGAAAAAATGGGCATCGGCGCTACTATAGACCCACTTGCACTTTGTTTGAGTGCAGTGTTTCCAGCAATTTCTATACTGGGGGTAATGACATGAACGACATCACCATCAGCCGCAGGAGCCTTCTGGTCTCCGCCGGCCTGCTCGCACTGGCCCCGCTCGCCGGATGCGGCGGCAACTCTGGTTCCGGCTCTGCAGCCGCCGGTTCCGACTACACCATCGGCGTTCTGCAGCTCACTGAGCACTCCGCGCTCGACGCCGCCAACGACGGCTTTGTCAAGGCCATCAAGAAGAGCGGACTCAAGGTCAAGATCGACCAGAAGAACGCCCAGAACGACCAGTCCACGTGTAAGTCCATCGCCGACAAGTTTGTGGGCGACAACGTCAACTTGATCTACGCCATCGCCACGCCTGCCGCACAGGCTGCCGCCGGCGCCACGGCCGATATCCCCATCGTAGGCTGCGCCATCACCGACTACGCCGCCTCCGGCCTGGTCCAGGACAACGACAAGCCCGGCACCAACGTCACCGGCGCCTCCGACCTCACCCCGGTCGCCGAGCAGCTCGAGATGATGCAGAAGGTCCTGCCCGACGTTAAAAAGGTCGGTCTGCTCTACTGCACCGCCGAGTCCAACTCCGACGTCCAGATCAAGGCCGCCAAGAAGGAACTCGACAAGCTGGGCCTGGAGTACACCGATTTCACCGTCTCGAGCTCCAACGAGATCCAGTCTGTCGTCGAGTCTGCCGTAGGCAAGGTCGACGCGCTCTACTCCCCCACTGACAACACTATCGCCGCGGGCGCTTCGCAGGTCGGTCAGATCTGCAAGGAGAACAAGCTTCCCTTTGTGACCGGCGAGGAGGGCATGTGCATGGCCGGCGGCCTGTTCACCCTTTCCATCAACTATGAGGACCTGGGCTACGCCGCGGGCGAGATGGCCGTTAAGATTCTGAAGGGCGAGGCCAAGCCCGAGGATATGCCGATCAAGCACCTCTCGAGCAAGGATCTGGTCGTCGTCAAGAACGACGAGATGGCCGAGGCCCTGGGCATCGACCTTTCCGCTCTAGACGAGTAGCGCCATGCGCGGTAACGCAGCTAGGCACGCGCTTGCGCCATAGCTGTGTTATTCAATATCTGAGTCATTGGGGCGAACGCTAAAGACCGGCGTTCGCCCTGCTTGTTTTTGGTAAAACAAAATGTCCGTCCGCTGCTCTTTTATGCATTGGTACCGCTATTATGGAAAATCACGTGTCCACCCTATCCTAGGAGGTATGAAGCATGCTCATTGCATTGCAGGGCGCCGTTTCGCAGGGTGTCCTCTGGGGCATTATGGTGCTTGGCGTGTTTATCACGTTCCGCCTGCTCGACATCCCCGATATGACCTGCGACGGCAGCTTTGCCCTCGGCGGCTGCGTCTGCGCCGTGCTCATCGTCAACAACAATGCCGACCCGTTGCTCGCCGTTTTGGCCGGCATGTGCGCCGGCGCCATTGCGGGCGCGGTCACGGGCATTCTGACTACCGTCTTTGAGATTCCCGCGATCCTCGCCGGAATCCTCACCCAGATCAGCCTGTGGTCCATCAACCTGCGCATCATGGGCAAATCCAACACGCCTATCCTTGCCAAGGGCACCGTGTTCTCGGCCGTCAGCAATATGACGGGTCTGCCGCAGTCCACCGTTGCCATCATCCTGGGCATCTTGCTCGCCGTGGCTATCGTTGCCATCCTGTATTGGTTCTTTGGCACCGAGATCGGCTCGGCGCTGCGCGCCACCGGCAACAACGAGTACATGATCCGTGCCCTGGGCGTCAACACCAACTCCACTAAGATGATCGCCCTCGTGCTCTCCAACGCCCTCATTGGCCTTTCGGGCGCGCTCATCTGCCAGAGCCAGAAGTACGCCGACATTGGCATGGGCACCGGCGCCATCGTTATCGGTCTCGCCGCCATTGTTATCGGCGAGGTGCTCGGCCGCCTGCTGCCCGGCGGTCTCACGCAGTTTAGCGTCCGTCTTGCCTCCGCCGTCTTTGGCTCCGTGGTGTACTTCCTCATCCGCGCCATCGTGCTGCAGCTGGGCATGGACGCCAACGACATGAAGCTGCTCTCCGCCGTGATTGTCGCCGTGGCCCTATGCGTGCCCGTGGTTTGGGAGCGCTATAAGCTCCGCAGCTCCTACACGAAGGGGGATGAGGCAGATGCTTAAGCTCTCGCACGTCAAGAAGACCTTTAACAAGGGCACCGTCACCGAAAAGCGCGCTCTTACCGGCGTCGACCTTACCCTCAACGATGGCGACTTTGTAACCGTGATTGGCGGCAACGGCGCCGGCAAGTCCACGCTGCTCAACATGATCGCCGGCGTGTATCCGCTCGATTCGGGCGTTATCGAGCTCGACGGCACCGACATCTCGCGTCTGAGCGAGTCGCAGCGTGCCAAGTACCTGGGCCGCGTGTTCCAGGACCCCATGCGCGGCACCGCAGCCGACATGCAAATTGCCGAGAACCTGGCACTCGCCAAGCGTCGCGGCCAGCGTCGCGGCCTTTCGTGGGGCGTCACCAAGGCCGAGAAGGACGAGTACGTCAAGCTGCTCAAACGCCTGGACCTTGGTCTGGACACGCGCCTCAACGCCAAGGTCGGCCTGCTCTCGGGCGGCCAGCGCCAGGCACTCACCCTGCTCATGGCCACGCTCACCAAGCCGCGCCTGCTGCTGCTCGACGAGCATACCGCGGCACTCGACCCCAAGACGGCCTCTAAGGTGCTCAATCTGACCGAGGAAATCGTCGACGAGAACCACCTGACCACGCTCATGGTCACGCATAACATGAACGACGCTATCCGTCTGGGCAATCGCCTGATCATGATGCACGAGGGCCACGTAATCTACGACGTGACGGGCGATGAGAAGAAATCGCTCACCGTGGCCGACTTGCTTCAGAAGTTCGAGGAGGTCTCGGGCGGCGAGCTCGCCAACGACCGCATGCTGCTGAGCTAAACCTACCAAAAAGGGACAGGTTTATTTTGGCAGGTTTTATCTGCGCAGACGTCAAAACCGCCGCAAAGGGACAGACACCTTTGCGGCGGTTTTTGTTAAAGAGTAAGGAGACCGCCATGAAAAGACTCCCCCGCCTTGCGTTAGCTGCCGCGTTGTTTGCCGGCGCACTCACAGGCATCCCAAGCCTCGCTTTCGCGGGGAACCTGCCCGCCGCTATTGACGGCTCCGTGGCCGTCATGCACACCAATGATATCCACGGCAGCTACAAGTACAGCTACAACGCAAGCAAGGGTACCGGCACTGTCGGCTTTGACGGACTGGCAGTTCTCTATAGCGCTCAAGGCAGTGCCCCCGATCTTTTGCTCGATGCGGGCGATACCTTCCACGGGCAATCCTTCGCCACTATGAGCGAGGGCAAAAGCATCGCCGAGCTCATGGACACCTTTTATGCGAACGGCTACGACGCGACCACGCCGGGCAACCACGACTGGAGCTACGGCGCTGACAAGCTCCGCACCATGACCGGCTACAGCACCACCGGCACGCCCTTCGCCATGCTCTGCGCAAACGCGAAGTCTACGAGCGGCGTATGGAGCTCGAGCATCACCAAGACGCTCGACCGTACCTGGGAGGACAGCGAAGATCACTCCACATTCGACTACAAAATCAAGGTCGGCGTCGTGGGTGCCATGGATGAGTCGCTGGGATTCTCACTGCGCGAAGGCCTTGTCCAGGACACGTCGTTCTCGGATGCGGCAGCCGCCATCAATGCCGAGGCTAAGCGACTGCGCGAGGATGAGGGCTGCAACGTTATCGTCTGCATCGCTCACACGCTCAACGCCAAGGCCTTTGCTGCAAAGCTCGTTGGGGTCGATGCACTGGTCGCGGGCCACGAGCACATCAACTTAGACGAAAACGTGACGGGGGCCGACGGCAAGCCGATCCGCGTCGTCGAGGCGGGCAGCGCCTTTGCCGAGGTCGGTCTGCTTTCCATTCCGTACAAGTACGACACGAATGGCACCGTGACGACCGACGATGACACGGTCACGATCCCCGCAGACGACAGCGACGAGAAGCTCTACACCGCCAAGAACGTCAACGACCTTTTGGCAGACCCCGACAAGGGCGCCTTCTACCAGAGTCAACTCGATGAGGTTCGCAATAACAAAATCAAGCCACTCGACGACGCCTTTAAAATCGAGTCGAACAAAGTGATCGGCACATCCGCCACTGACTATTTCTACGGCGAAGACGCCGCGGGTACGCATGGCTGGGAGATGGTGCGCACCACCGATTTGCGTCCCAGCAAAGCGAGCGACACCACCAAGGCCCAGACCATCGGGCATGTGATCTGCGGCTCTTATCTTGCCCTGACGGGGGCAGACCTCGCCATCGAAAACGCGGGCGGCATCCGCGGCGGCATCGCAGCGGGCGATGTGACCGCCGGCAACGTCATCGCCATCTCGCCTTATGGCAACACCGTGGAGACCTGGACCATGACCGGTGCAAACTTCCTCGCAGCGCTTGAGCACTCACTGCAGATCAGCGACGATTGCAATCACAGCTACGAGCTTCAGCAAGCCTACGTGGCAGCCGGCCATACCGAGCAGGAGGCGCAAGACAAGTACAAGTGGCGCGATGACTCTGGCAGCGTTCTCTCCTTTGGCGGCATTAACGTGACGATTGATTGGACGCAGCCCGAAGGCAAGCGCATTGTGAGCGCCACACTCACCAAGGATGGCAGCGCGCTCGACCCCGCCAAGAACTACGCCGTCGCCACCAACAACTACATCATTACCAACACGACCGACTTTCCCACCTTTGCAAAAGCTAAGAAGTGCGCCGAGTGGAGTACATGCGAGGCAGCGCTGAGGGCACTGATCGGGCAGGACGACTGGGAGAACAAGATGGCCTCGCTCGCGGGCACCATCAGCTTTGGCTCCGCCGAGAGCCCCGCACCCCATCCGACCCCAACGCCTGAGCCCTCATCCAAACCCGGCACGATGACCACGCAGATCACCGCCAAGAAGACGGCCGGTAAGCTTGCCGCAACGGGAGACCGTACGCTGACCGTGGTCGGTGCATGCCTCATCGGCGGCGTCATCGTCATCATGCTCGGCATTATCTGGAAGCGCCGCCGCTAAGCTACACCGCCGGGCCTTGCAGCCCCGCCGTACAAACCTTATATCGAGCGCAAAAGCCCGTCCGTTGTGATCGGACGGGCTTTTTGGTGGGTATCATGGTTGAACGATCATGAGGAGGTTTTCCCTACATGGAATTGTTTGAGCCGATTCTTCATTTCTTTGAGCAGCGGTGGGTCCACAACATCATCTGGGCTGGCATCTTGGCGATAGGCACCGCCGTTGCCGCCAAAGTCGTTTCCAAGACGCTGCGTCACCTGCTCAACCGCGACGATAACCCGCTTCCCGCTTCGAGCATCTTCATCAACATTGCGCGCGCCGTCATCTGGATGATTGGCGGCAGTTTTATCCTCGACAACTGCTTTGGCATTAACGCAAACGCGCTCGTCGCCGCTCTTGGCGTCGGCGGCATTGCCATCTCGCTCGGCTTTCAGGACACGCTGTCGAACCTTATCGGCGGCATGCAGGTGACCTTTATGGGCATCATCAAGCCCGGCGACAATATCGAGGTCGGCGGCGTGTCGGGCGTGGTACAGGACATCACCTGGCGCCACACGACCATCGAGGATGCCTACGGGCAGACCATCATTGTGCCCAACTCCAACATCTCCAAGGACACGCTCGTGCATCTGATGCCCTTTGGGCGCGTGGCCGTGCCCGTTGCCGTAAAGGACACGTCTAAATGGGCTTCCCTTGACGCGCTGGCAGACGAGCTGACCAGCGCCACCAAGGCCGCCGTGCTTCCCATCTCGGGCTTTGACCAGGAGCCCTACGTGCTCTTTAGCGAAATCGGCGACTTTGGCATCAAGGGCAAGATCATCTTTATCGTCAGTGACGACAGCACCACACTCACCGCTGCCGACGCCTGCATCCGCGCTATCGCTCCCATCATCGCCTAAAGCACCACAAAGGGGACAGTGAACTGCCTCCCATTTCTTTGACATCGGAAAATGGGAGGTTTTCATTCGTGGTACCATAGTTCATATAGTTGTTTAAACGACTAAGGGAGCAAACTATGGAAGAGGCCTACCGTCAAGCACGCAAGCGCGGCGAGCAAGGACGTCGACGCGCCATTAGCCAAAGCGAGCATCCATACCTTACGGACCTCGACAGTTTGGTTGCCCAGCTCCCCCTAGGTCAGCGAGAGAATGTCGGCCTGCGGGATATTCCGCTCGAAATGGTTGTCGGCACGGTTACCAAGGGCCGTCAGTCCGCCTTTTCATGCAACTTTATGCCCCTGCTGCCGTTTAGCACCGAGTTCGCCCGCAAGTGGTCCAACCTCTACGACATCCAGGTAACCGAGGGCTATCGCGACCCCATCATCGTCACCGAGTTCATGCATAGGTTCTATGTCCAGGAGGGCAACAAGCGCGTCAGTGTCCTCAAATTCCTGGACGCTCCAACGGTTTCGGCCAAGGTCACCCGTCTCTATCCCGGCAAATGGGATTCCGTCGAAAGCCGCCTGTACGGCGAGTTCTGCGCGTTTTGGCGCGTCTGCCCCCTATACGAGATCGAGTTCTCGCGTGAGGGAAGCTACGAAACGCTCGCCAAGATGCTCGGTCAGAACCTTATCGAAAAATGGCCCCAGAAAAAGGTCGATTACCTGCGCCACACCTTCCTACTCTTTAAGCGCGCCTACCTTCGCGCGGGCGGCGACCACCTGGACATTACGCCCGCCGACGCCATGCTCGTCTACCTCAATGTGTACAACCAGGACCGCCTGCTGGATACGCCGACAGATATCGTCGTAAACCGCCTGTGCAAGATCTGGCGCGAACTGGTCATTGCCGGGAAAAGTGACGAGGACAAGGTCGATCTTGTCGAAGCGCCAAACGTCGATGAGGAGGAGTCGCCCGCCAAGTCCACCTCCGGCATGCTCAACTTCTTTATGGGCAAGACCGTCTATTCGGCGGCCAACCCCCTGCGCATCGCCTTTATCCATGAATTCACCTGTGCGACGTCGAGCTGGGATAGCCTGCACGACCAAGGGCGTCAGTATCTCGATGAGCACTTTGGCGGTATCGTGCGCACCGAGGCGTTTGAGGACTGTCACGATCCGGACGTGTTCTACGCCGCCGTGGAAACGGCTGTCAAACATGGAGCAAACGTCATCTTTTCGACCTCGCACCGCCTGATGGAATACACGCTCAGGGCTGCCGTTGAATATCCCCGGGTTCGGTTCCTTAACTGCTCCATCGGCCTTCCCCACCAAAGCGTCCGTTCGTACTTTGGCAAGATGTACGAAGCCAAGTTTCTCCTGGGCGCCCTTGCCGCCAGCATGGCGGACAACCACCGCATCGGTTACCACGCGTCGGTCTTCGCTTCGGGCGCACTCAGCGAGATCAACGCCTTTGCGATTGGCGCCTCGCTGCTCGACCCCCGTGCGCAAATTATCCTAACCTGGGGCGATGTGCCCGCCGGAGGCCTTGCCGAGGCCATGTGCCGCGAAGGCGTGAGCGTCATGACCGGCGCCGATATGTCAAAGTCGCTCGAAGACCCCACGGCCTACGGACTCCACCGCCTGGTCGATGGCAAGGTTGCCGGCATTGCCATGCCGGTATGGAACTGGGGCCGATACTACGAGCTTATCGTGCGAAGTCTACTGCATGGCACCTGGGACGAGACCAGTGACGACAGCCAGGTCCGCGCCGTCAACTACTGGTATGGCATGAGCTCGGGCGTTATCGACATTCGCTACGCTCCGGGCCTGCCCTATCAGACGCGCAAGCTTGTTCAGCTCCTCCGCAATGGCATCGTCGAGGGCTCCATCAATCCATTTGGCGGCGAGCTCCGTAGCCAAGACGGCGTGGTGCAGATTGAGGGCTTTCCCCCACTGCCGAGCACGCAAATCGTCGAGATGGACTGGCTGGCAGACAACGTGGTGGGCACCATTCCGCAGCCCGACGATGAGCCGAAGGTCCGTGCTCTATGAAAATCCTTGCCATAGCCGATACCGAAGAGCGATGCCTGTGGGAGTGCTTTCGCAAGGAACGCTTTGAGGGTGTCGACCTAATTTTGTCCGCTGGCGATCTAGACCCGGACTATCTTGAGTTTTTGGTCACGGTCATCAACAGACCACTCATCTACGTGCGTGGCAATCACGATGACCGCTACGCGCGTCATGCACCGGGCGGCTGCATCTGTGTCGAAGACACCGTGTACGTGTATCGCGGCGTCCGCATTGCGGGGCTTGGCGGCTCCATGCGCTATCGAGATGGCGCTAACATGTACACCGAGCACGAGATGGCCAAGCGCATGCGTAAGCTGTCCCGCAAAGTGAGGATGGTCGGCGGCTGCGACATCTTGCTCACCCATGCGCCCGCCGCCGGCATGGGCGATCTGGACGATCTGCCGCATCGGGGATTCGAATGCTTTAACACAGCGCTCGAGACATGGAATCCCGACTACATGGTGCACGGGCATGTGCACCAATGCTATGTTCGCGACTTTCAACGCGAACGCCAGCACGCATGCGGGACGACGATTATCAACGCCTGCGGCTATACGCAGTTTGAGCTGGACGAGGCGCGCTACCCCATCCGTGGATGGCAGGCAGCCTGGCTCAATTCGCAAACCATGCGCCGCGAGCTCAAGCGCCACGAGGCAATCGAGTCCTCAACCGCCAGAACCCCCTGGTAACCACCACAAAGGGGACAAGCACCTTTGTGGTGGTTCCGGACATCTCGACACTACAGCGCGGCGATGACCTTATCGCCCATCTGGGTCGTGCCGAGGATCTTATCGGCAGGGGTGCTGTCGTCGGCAATGTCGCGGGTACGCCAGCCTTCGTCAAGCACACGCGCCACGGCATTTTCGATCCAAGCAGCCTGCTCACCCATGTCGAGCGCGTACGTGAGCAGCATTGCCGCCGACAGGATCTGCGCGAGCGGGTTAGCGATACCGAGCCCCGCGATGTCGGGCGCGCTGCCGGCGCTCGGCTCAAACAGCGACACGCCATCGCCCAGCGAAGCCGAGGCAAGCATGCCGAGCGATCCGGTAATCTGCGCCGCCTCGTCGGAGAGAATGTCGCCGAACATGTTCTCCGTAACTACGACGTCAAAGTCGACCGGTCGGTTAATGAGCTGCATGGCGGCGTTGTCGACGAGCAGGTCCTCAAGCTCTACATCTGGATACTCCTCGCCATGCACGCGATGCACGGCCTCACGCCACATGCGGCTCGTCTCCAATACATTGCGCTTGTCCACGCTTGTCACCTTGCCGCGGCGCTTGCGAGCTGCCTCAAACGCCTGGCGGGCGATGCGCTCAACTTCGTACTCGCGGTACTCCATTACGTCAACCGCGCGCTGGCCAGCCACACCGTCGGTGCCCGCACCGCCCTCGTCATAAAAGCGCTCGTGCTTGCCAAAGTAAATGCCACCGGTAAGTTCGCGGACGAGAACCATGTCAACGCCCTTGATGACTTCGGGACGAAGCGTCGATGCGCTGGCAAGTGCGTCGTAGATTTTTACGGGGCGAAGGTTGGTATAGAGGCCGAGTTCTTTGCGGATACGCAGCAAGCCTTGCTCGGGGCGCGGGACCGCCGGATCGGTCGAATCCCACTTTGGGCCACCGACGGATGCCAACAGCACGGCGTCCGACGCCTTTGCCGCCGCAAGGGTTTCATCGGGCAGCGGATTGCCGCACCCATCGATCGCCGCGCCACCAATCAGGTGATCCTCAAAGGCAAACTCTACGCCAGCGCGCTTGCCCACGGCAGCCAGCACCTTCTTACCCTCGGCAATAACCTCGGGCCCAATGCCGTCACCAGGAAGACAGCAGATCTTATAGGTCTTCTTCACGTTGCAGCTCCAGCTCTCGCTACTCGGCCCGTTTGCAAACGGATTATCCAGCTTGACCGTCATAATCGCTTACGCCTCCTGAGCCTTTGCCGCGACAATCTTGGCACGCGTGCGCGCAACCAAACCGCCGGCCTCGATAATCTCGGCAATAAATGGCGGGAACGGCTCAGCTGTAAAAGTCTCGCCAGTACGCTCGTTGGTGATGACACCCGCATCGGTATCGACCTTCACGGTATCGCCGGCACAAATCGCATCGACAGCTTCGGGGCACTCCATAATGGGCAGGCCCACGTTAATGGCATTGCGATAGAAGATGCGTGCGAAGCTCTTGGCAATAACACACGACACCCCTGCAGCCTTAATGGCAACCGGGGCATGCTCACGCGAAGAACCGCAACCAAAGTTCTCCTCGGCCACAATGATGTCACCGGGCCTCACGGTAGAGGCAAACGCGGGATCAATATCCTCCATAGCATGCGCCGCCAAGTGCGCATGGTCGGACGAGTTCAGATACCGAGCAGGAATGATGACATCCGTATCAACATCACGACCATACCTAAATACCTTGCCTTCAAAGTTCATATCATTCTCCGTTCAAACATGGAATGCGGGGGATTTGATATTTACTTACTTACTCGGACAGTCCTGCTCGCACGGAGAGCACATTAAGTGCTCTCCGACTCGTGCGGAACTCGACGCAAGCAAATATCAAATCCCTCGTTCGCGTTTCGGCTACAAAAAAGCTAATGGAAAGTTAGCGTTCGCCTTCGGCGAACAAAAAAGTGCCAGGACTGTCCGCAGTAGCGAGCAAAGGTCGAAGGACCCCGTAGCCCCTACAGGTCAGACGGCAAGCATATGTGCCCCGCCACGGCAGAAGCAGCCGCCACGGCCGGCGAGGCCAGATAGACCTCGGACGTGGGGGCGCCCATACGGCCGACAAAGTTGCGGTTGGTCGTAGAAACGCAACGCTCCCCCGCCGCCAAGATGCCCATGTAGCCGCCCAGGCACGGACCGCACGTGGGCGTGGAGAACACACAGTTGGCATCTAGGAAAATGTCGGTCAATCCCTCCTTCATGCACTGGCGGAAGACCGCCTGGGTCGCCGGAATCACGATGCAACGCAGCCCGTCGGCAACCTTATGGCCGCGCATGACTTCGGCCGCAGCACGCATATCCTCGATACGTCCGTTGGTGCACGAGCCGATTACCGCCTGGTCGATCATGATGTGACGGCTCTCGCTCACCGGATGGGTGTTGCTGGGCAGATGCGGCCACGATACACACGGCTTAATGTCGGCCGCGTCAATGGCAATAACCTGGGCATACTCGGCGTCTGGATCGGCGTGATACTCAACGTAATCACGTTCGCAGCGCCCCTTGAGCCAGGCGCGGGCAACATCATCGACCTCGATAATGCCCGCCTTGCCGCCCGCTTCGATCGCCATGTTCGAAATTGTCATGCGACCTTCCATCGACAGGCCCTCGATGGTGCTGCCGGCAAACTCCATGGCCTGGTACAGAGCACCGTCCACGCCGATCATGCCGATAATGTGCAGGATGATGTCCTTGGCGGTGGCGCCGTCCTCAAGCTCGCCATTAATCTCAAAGCGAATCGTCGGCGGAACCTTAAACCATGCGCGCCCCGTGGCAATGCCCACGCCGGCGTCTGTTGAGCCCACGCCGGTCGAAAACGCACCCAAGGCGCCATACGTGCAGGTATGCGAGTCGGCACCGATAATCAGATCGCCCGGGACCACCACGCCGCGCTCGGGCAGCAGGGCATGCTCAATGCCCGCGCAGCCTTGCTCGTAATAGTGCGTCACATGCTGCTCGTGCGCAAAATCTCGCATCTTTTTGGTCTGCTCGGCGCTCTTGATGTCCTTGTTGGGCGCATAGTGATCGGGCACCAGGCAAACGCGGTCGCGATCGAACACCTCGGTGGCACCCAGCTCGCGAAAGACATCGATCGCGATAGGTGCGGTAATATCGTTGGCGAGCACGATGTCCAGGTCGCATTCGACCAGCTGGCCCGGCTTTACCTCGTCCAGGCCTGCGTGTGCCGCCAAAATCTTCTCTGCTACGGTCATGGGACGTGCCATGTGATTCCCCTCTCAAGCGGGCTTTGCCCTGCCGAATATCGTTACTTGCCCGCCTTGGAACGGTTAGTCTGAATCATGCGGTTAATAGCGTTGATGTAAGCCTTGGCCGAGCTCACGATAATGTCGGTATCCGCGCCGCGGCCGGTGTAGATCTTGCCGTCCTCGGCGGTGATGCGCACCGTCACCTCGCCGATGGCGTCGATACCACGCGTAATGGCCTTAACGTTGAACTCCGTCAGCTCGCCATGGGCAGAGATGGCCTTGTCAACCGCTTTGTACGCCGCATCCACCGGACCGGTACCCGTCGAGCAAACCACCCGTGTCGCGCCGTCCTCGTCCGTGATGGTCGCCGTGGCCGTAGGAATAAGCGGGTCGCCGCAGGAAACCTGGAGCGCGTCGAGGGTGTAGATCGCCTTGACCTCGCGCTGGCGCTCCTGAATCATCGACTCCAGGTCCTCGTCAAAGACCTCTTTCTTTTGATCTGCAATCTCCAAGAAGCGCTGGTAGATCGACTCGAATTCCTCATCGCCAAACGTATAACCCAGCTCGGCGAGACGATGGCGCAGTGCCGCATGGCCCGAACGTGCCGAAAGGATAATCTCGGATCCCGCTGCACCCACGTCCTTGGGATCGATAATCTCGTAGGTGTCACGCGCCTTGAGCACGCCATCCTGGTGAATGCCCGAGCTGTGTGCAAACGCATTAGCGCCCACAATGGACTTGTTGGGCTGCACATTAATGCCAGTGATTGAGCTGACGAGCTTAGATGCGCGCGTGAGCTCGGTCGTCACGATATCGGTATGTGCATCCAGATCCTGCTCGTGCATCCTCATGGCCATGACGACCTCCTCGAGCGCCGTGTTGCCCGCGCGCTCGCCCAAGCCGTTGATGGTGCACTCGATCTGCGTCGCGCCATTGCGGACCGCCTCGAGTGCAAGGGCTGTGGCCATGCCCAGATCGTTATGCGTGTGGACCGAAATCGTAACGTCCTCGATTCCGGCCACGCGCTCGCGCAGATCGCGAATACGGGCGCCAAACTCCCAGGGCATGTTATAGCCCGTGGTGTCCGGAATATTCACGACCGTAGCGCCGGCCTTGATCGCTGCCTCGATAATGCGGACCAGGAACTCCTGATCGGAGCGGCCCGCATCCTCGGCATAAAACTCGACATCGTCGACAAACTTACGAGCATGCTTTACAGCGTGAACGGCACGCTCGATAGCCTCGTCTTCGGTCATATGGAGCTTGTCGCGCAAATGGCTGGGACTCACACCCAGACCGGTGTGGATACGGGGCCTCTGAGCCGTCTTGAGGGCTTCTGCGGCCACTTCGATATCCTTATCGACTGCACGGGTGAGACCGCATACCGTGCACCGGTCACCCGCGATCTTGCCAATCTCCTGTACGGAACGATAATCACCGGGGCTCGAAATAGGAAATCCCGCCTCGATCACGTCGACATTCATACGTACCAGCTGGCGTGCAATAACGAGCTTTTCCTCGGTATTCATGCTGGCGCCGGGAGACTGCTCCCCGTCACGAAGCGTTGTGTCAAAGATTGCGATTTTGCGGCTCATGATTTCCTCCTGACAGGCTAAAGATACAGATGGCTTTCAGGAGAGATGGAGTGCCTCAAGATAGAATAATACCCGTGTCGCTCATCACGCCCAAAAGCGGCGGAAGATAGCGCACCCGGGTACAACTAATCGTTATAGCGAAATTACAACCCTAGCGCGCTATCCAATCTAGTAGCGCTAGGCCTAGGAGCTGCTGTTTGTTATAGAACATGTCTGGCTCCTTTCAGCCTCGGGTATTCACTACATTGGGCTAAAGTGTAACACAGGCAAAACGACGCGCAACGGGGATTTTGAACCAAAACCACCACAAAGGCGCCTATCTCCTTCGTGTTGGTTTTGGCCCGAAATAGCAAGGAACCCGGTCCTGCACGAGACAGAACCGGGTTCCTTTAGCCATGCTTGCTTTGCTCAGGCAGTAACTAGAAGTTACTCAGCCAAGAAGTCACGCTGGACAGCGGGATCGACCTTGACGCCAGGGCCCATGGTGGAAGACACAGAGATGGACTTGACGTACTTGCCCTTAGCAGAAGAGGGCTTGACGCGCAGGATCTCGGTGTACAGGGCAGCGTAGTTCTCAACGAGCTGCTGCTCAGAGAAGGACTTCTTGCCCAGGGGCACGTGGCAGATGCCATAACGGTCGGCGCGATACTCAACGCGGCCGGCCTTGAGCTCGGAGACCATCTTGGCGACGTCCATGGTCACGGTGCCGAGCTTGGGGTTCGGCATGAGGCCACGGGGACCAAGGATCTTACCGATGCGGCCAACCTTGGCCATCATGTTCGGCGTAGCGATAGCGGCGTCGAAGTTGATCTCGCCCTTCTGGATCTGGGCGACGAGCTCGTCGGAACCGATGATGTCGGCGCCGGCAGCCTCGGCCTCACGGGCCTTCTCGCCCTCGGCGAAGACGGCAACACGAACGGTCTTGCCGGTGCCGTGGGGCAGGGAGATGGAACCACGGATGTTCTGGTCAGCCTTACGAGTATCGATGCCCAGACGGAAGTGGGCCTCGACGGTCTCGTCGAACTTGGCAGTGTCGAGCTCCTTGATGAGCTTGGCAGCCTGAAGGGGGGTGTAGAGCGTGGCGCGGTCGACCTTCTCGGCAGCGGCGTTATAGCTCTTACCATGCTTAGCCATGTGCATTACCTCCTGTGGTTAAACGGGCGTGAGCCCTCCCACATCGTATCGTGTGCCCTATTGCACACATTTAACGGGCGCCCCGGTCGGAGCACCCGTCGTTACCTAGAAAAACGCTACTCAGCGATGGTGACGCCCATGGAACGGGCGGTACCGGCGATGATCTTCTTGGCGGCGTCAATGTCGTTGGCATTGAGGTCCGGCATCTTGATCTCGGCGATCTTGGTGAGCTGCTCCTGAGAGAGCTGGCCAACCTTGTCGGCCTGGGGCTTAGCGGAACCAGACTTGAGGTTCAGCTCCTTCTTGATGAGGTGAGCCGCCGGCGGAGTCTTGGTGATGAAGGAGAAGGACTTATCCTCGTAGACAGAAATCTCAACGGGGATAATGTCGCCCTTCTTGTCCTGCGTCTCGGCGTTAAAGGCCTGGCAGAACTGCATGATGTTCACGCCAGCAGCGCCCAGGGCGGGGCCGACGGGAGGAGCGGGGTTAGCGGCACCAGCAGGAATCTGGAGCTTAATGACGTTGGCAACCTTCTTCTCAGCCATGGTCATTCCTTTCGAATCACGAGTGTGAAGTACTTGCTATATCGTAAGCACGCACGTGTTAGAAGCACTCCTGAGATGAGCAGTCACAGAAGAAGCACGCTCGCGCGAACGGACGAAAACTTAAGCGATGACAGCGACCTGGTTAAAGTCGAGCTCGACCGGCGTCTCGCGGCCAAAGATCATCAGCGTGACCTTGAGCTTGCCTGCCTCGGCGTTAACCTCGGAGACCTTGCCATCAAAGTCGGTAAGCGGGCCATCGGTGACGCGGACGGACGTACCGACCTCAATATCAACCGACGTACGCTTGGGCGAATCGCCCTTACCGGGACGACGAGTCATCTTATTGTACTCGTCGCGGGAAAGCGGAGCGGGCTTGCCGTTGCCGCCCAGGAAACCGGTGACGCCGGGCGTGTTGCGAACACACGTCCATGCATCGTCATCCATCTCCATGCGAACCAGGACATAACCCGGGAAGATCTTAGAATCCTTGGTCTCGCGCTTGCCACCCTCTTTGATCTCGGTGACGCGCTCCATAGGAATCTCAATATCAAAGATACGATCCTGCATGCCCATGGTCTCGATGCGATGCTCGAGATCGGACTTAACGCGGTTCTCGTATCCAGAGTAAGTGTGGACGACGTACCAACGCTTAGACATGGTTTAGCCCCTCAATCCAGAGAACAGAGCAAGAGCCTCGCCAAAGCCAGCATCGAGCAGAGCGATGACGACGCCGACGACGATCAGAGAAGCGCAAACGACGACCGAGTAGTTCACGAGCTCCTTCTTATCGGGCCACGTGACACGCTTCATCTCGGACTTCACCGAAGCAAAATACTTCTTGGTGCGGGCGAAGAAACCGGGCTTCTCGTTCTTCTTGGACTTCGCAGCCTTCTCGCTCTTCTTGGCAACGGCCTTCTTGGCCTCAACTTTGGAGTTGGCGGCAGCTTTGTTGGCAGGCGCCTGCTGCTGTGCCTTCTTCTTGTTCTTCTTGTTGGCCATTTGGGTTACCTCCGCGCAATGCGCTTATACATGAGTAAACCGTAAGCCCCCAAATGGGAGCTTACGGAATAATGACTGGCACGCCAGGAAGGACTCGAACCCTCAACACTCGGTTTTGGAGACCGATGCTCTACCAATTGAACTACTGGCGTATGTGACTAGAGACTAGCGAGTCTCTTTGTGCAGCGTATGGTGACGGCACCAGGGGCAATACTTCTTGATCTCCATACGATCAGGCATGTTCGCCTTGTTCTTAGTGGTCGTATAGTTGCGGCGCTTGCACTCAGTGCACGCAAGAGTAACTAGAGTACGCATGTATCCTGAACCTTTCATATCCGCCCCGTACGGGCACGAGTTGGTACTTTATCAGCTCTACGTAAGTGCTGTCAACGAAAACCTCGAATCAATTGGTTCTCGGTAGATCCATTCATATTTGGAACACATCAATGGAGCCAACGAGATCTAATCGATTCCTCACGCTCAACTTAAGAGCGAGCTAAGCGTAATCATCAGGCAAAAAGACCCACGTAGAAAAGAACCCGGCACCCATATAAGTGCCGGGTTCTCTAAGTCAGCTGTATCAGAGAGCTAATTTACTCAATGATCGTGGAGACGATGCCCGAACCGACGGTGTGGCCACCCTCGCGGATAGCGAAGCGCAGGCCCTCCTCCATAGCGATCGGGTGAATGAGGTCGCCCTCGATGGTGATGTGGTCACCAGGCATAGCCATCTCGGTGCCCTCGGGGAGCTTGACCGTACCGGTAACGTCGGTGGTACGGAAGTAGAACTGAGGACGATAACCATCGAAGAACGGGGTGTGACGGCCGCCCTCCTCCTTGGTCAGAACGTAGATCTCACCGGTGAACTTGGTGTGCGGGGTAACCGAACCGGGCTTGCAGAGAACCTGGCCGCGCTCGATGTCCTCGCGCTTGATGCCGCGGAGCAGCAGACCGACGTTGTCGCCAGCCTCGCAGAAGTCCATGGACTTACGGAACATCTCGATACCGGTAACGACGGTGTTCTGGGTATCCTTGATGCCGACGATCTCGACGGGCTCGTTGAGCTTGAGCTCACCGCGCTCGACACGGCCGGTAGCAACGGTACCACGGCCGGAGATGGTCATAACGTCCTCAACGGCCATCAGGAACGGGAGGTCGTTGTCACGAGCAGGCGTCGGGATGTACTCGTCGACGGCAGACATGAGCTCGCGAATGGCGTCCATCCACTTGGCGTCGCCCTCGAGAGCGCCCAGAGCGGAACCACGGATGACGGGGATGTCGTCGCCGGGGAATTCGTACTCGGAAAGGAGCTCACGGGTCTCCATCTCGACGAGGTCGATGAGCTCGTCATCGTCGACCATGTCGCACTTGTTCAGGAAGACGACGATGTAGGGAACGCCGACCTGACGGGCGAGCAGGATGTGCTCGCGGGTCTGAGCCATGGGGCCGTCGGTAGCGGCGATGACCAGGATAGCGCCGTCCATCTGAGCAGCACCGGAGATCATGTTCTTGACGTAGTCAGCGTGGCCCGGGCAGTCAACGTGAGCGTAGTGACGGGCAGCAGTCTCGTACTCGACGTGGGAGACGGAGATCGTAATGCCGCGCTCGCGCTCCTCGGGAGCCTTGTCGATGTTCTCGAACGCAGTGAAGTCAGCCTTGCAGCCCTCGGTCTCGGAGAGAACCTTGGTGATGGCAGCGGTCAGCGTGGTCTTGCCGTGGTCAACGTGACCAATGGTGCCGATGTTAACATGCGGCTTAGTGCGCTCAAACTTCTCTTTGGCCATAAAGCCCTCCTCTAAACAGGTCGTCCCCGGACGGGACTATGCCTTTATACCATAGTGGCCTCTCAACATACTATTGAGAAGCCACCGTGTTACCTATGGTAGCGGTGACTGGATTCGAACCAGTGACGCCACGGGTATGAACCGTGTGCTCTAACCAACTGAGCTACACCGCCGGATGGAGCCTGCAACCAGACTTGAACTGGTGACCTCTTCGTTACCAACGAAGTGCTCTACCGACTGAGCTATACAGGCACTTGACGGGTGGGAGCTATAGGATTCGAACCTATGTAGGCAGAGCCAACGGGTTTACAGCCCGTCCCCATTAACCACTCGGGCAAACTCCCAATCGTTCAAGTATCCGCAGGTTCTTTGGTCTTTTGGGCCTCCGCCCCCGCGAACGAAAAAGATAATACGATGCAACCTTGGGGGCTGTCAACGAAAACCTCTAAATACACGGTACCGGGCGTATCTATATACCTTTGACCTGCGGTTTTGCTGAATTTAGATATGAAGGACGGCGGATTTGGCTGCGCTGACGACATTTCCCAAGGGAACACTTTGGTGTGGTGGAGTACGCTTGCGGTATCGACTTTCGATAACGATCCTCGTGCGTCCGAATATCCTCGCTCAACCAGGATGGCTGGGACCGGTCCGGCCTTTGTCTCGATCTGTAACATTTAGAGAACATTTTCTCCCCTATTTGTTACAGATCGAGATGTTTCCCTGGCGGTTTCCCATTTATCTAAATCTGTAACAACAAGAACGGTTTTCCTTCCCTATTTGTTACAGATTGAGACACTTCTCAGCTCGACCCCAGATTGTCTAAATCTGTAACAGCTGGGAGCTGAATGCTCGTCCTCGTGTTACAGATCGAGACAAACCTGAAGCTTGGTGGGAGTCAAACCCGCTTATATATCGACATAAATAGAAACGGGCCCTGTCCCACTAGGGAACAGAGCCCGAAACTCTCATGGAGCCAGTGACAGGAATCGAACCCGCAACCCACTGATTACAAATCAGTTGCGCTACCGTTGCGCCACACTGGCACACTTGGCGCTTTCGCGCGAAGCCAATTAAGAATAAAGGAATTGCGGACGGGGCGCAACAGGCCCTTTGATCGACCATATCTCAAAACTATTCGTCAGAACGAATAGTTTTATCTGTTCGCCAGAACCAAAAACTATTCGTTTTGGCGATGTCAAGCCGCAACCCATTGATTACAAACCAGTTGGTTGATCAATCGAGAAAGCAGCTCCCCATAGAAGGTTTACCTACCTCCCGCGCAGGGCCTTGAGCTTGGCCAGTGCCTCGGGGCTCAGGCGACTGCCCAGAGTCATCTTGATCTGCGGAGCCTCCTCTGCCTCGCGGACGTCGTTATCGATCTGTTTGATCTCGTCCACCAGCATGCGGCTCGAGATACGCGTAACGCCCTTGCCCATGACGACGGCTTGAATTGTGCCGTCACTCGATACCACGGAGCACGCGCGGCCTTCCTCGCGCGCCTCAATGCAGAGCTTTTGTACCACGGTATCGGCCGATACGCCCGTCGGCGAAAACTCGATGCGCACGCCGCGAGCCGGCAGGTTGGGGCGCTCGCTAGAGATATTGCCAGCGCCGTCAAACACAATCACGGCCTCGTAGCGGCCCTGGGCAAAGGCGGCGACGTCGTTGATAAGGGCGGTGCGCGCCATATCGTGAACGTCGCTGGAATACGGATCGTCGGAATGGTCGTACACGAGCTTTTCGTAGCGCGGCGTGCAGTGGATCACATTGTAGCCGTCGACCACTAACAGCTCGGGCTTATTGGAGTGCACCGTGGAGACCGGGTCGGCAATAGCCTGCGCAAACGCATTGCCGCCCACGCCGTAGGTCGCGGCCGAGACAATCGGCTTGGCCGAGCCTTCGCCAAAGCGCTTGGCCTTAGACTTGGCGCGGTTCTTCTTGGACATGCGCTACTCCTCCCCCATGAGCTCGCCGGCGTTGCGACGTAGCCACTCAAAGCACAGTGCCGTCGTTGCCTGGGCAACGTTGAGGCTCTCGGTCATGCCACGCTGAGGAAGCTTGGTCAAAAAGTCGCATTTCTCGAGTACCAGGCGCGAGATGCCGTCGCCCTCGGAGCCCATGACAAGCGCCACGCGGCCCTCGAAGGGAGCATCCCAGCAACTGCCCTCGGCGTGCTCGGAGGCACCGCCCACCCAAAAGCCAGCGGCCTTAAGATCGTCGAGTGCACGAGCGATATTGGGGACCTGTGCGATAGGCAGATGCATGACGGCGCCGGCGGAGGTCTTGTAGCTACCAACGGTCACGCCGGCAGCGCGCTTGTTGGCAATAATGACGCCCGCCGCGCCCACGACCTCGGCGGAGCGCACGATGGCGCCAAAGTTACCGTCGTCGGTCACGTGGTCGAGCACCACGACAAGTGCCGGACCCTCGCCTGCACGGTCGAGGATATCGGCGACATCCGCATAAGGGAAGTTGCCCACCTCGAGCGCAATGCCCTGGTGAGCGCCGTGGCTCGACAGCGCATCGAGCTGCGCGCGCGGCACGTACTTAATGCGGACACACGCGGCGTTGAGGTCATCGACCAGACGAGACAGGGCGGCATCGCGCTCCCCGCCCTCGGCAATGAGCGCGCACTTGATGGGAAAACCGGTGCGCAGCGCCTCGACGGCAGCACGACGACCTTCGATAAACTCGCCCTTGGGAGCCTGGACAGCGTCGCGGTTGCGATCGCGCTGCGGACGCGCAGCTTGGGTGCGATCGCGCTGGCCCTTGGAAGCGGCAGCGCGGTCATTTCGGCGAATCGAACGCGAGCCAGAAGCGGCCTGCTTGCCGCCACGAGGCGCACGCTTGCGATTGTCGGCCATAGGACGGCCTCCTAAATACAACTATCAAACGAAACAAATAGACCGACCGCCCGAGGTGCGGCAGATTGCCTTGAAAGAGGAGGGCATAGACCTTGGGGCCATGCCCGACGATTGAAAGGCAAGGTGCCGTGGCTCGTGCGGTCGGGTGCTTGGGAAACCCGCAGGGGTTAGAGGGATTTGATACGGGTGCCGGCAGCGGTATCTTCAATCGTCAGGCCCAGGTCCTTGAGCTGATCGCGGATGGCGTCTGCCAAGTCCCAGTTCTTGGCGGCACGGGCCTCGGCGCGAGCCTCGAGAATCTTGGCAGCGGCCTCGTCCACGTCGTCACCAGTGTAGGCAACCAAGCCAGCAGCAACGCCCAAAAGGCCCAGCGGCAGCTCGACCTTGGGCTCGGGAAGCTCAACGCCAAACGTATCGAGCAGCTCGACCAGCGTATCGGCGGCAGCAAGAGCCGCGGCCTTGTCGGCAGCGTCGCCCGCCTGCTCCAGATACTGATTGCACTCGGTGACAAAACCAAAGACGGCGCCCATGGCACCGGCGGTGTTAAAGTCGTCGTCCATGCACTCCTTAAAGGCGGCACGGGTCTCGGCAGCCTTGGCGGCAAACGCCTCAGATGCTGCCTCATCGGCATCGGCCGTCGCATGGTTCGCGGCCCAGCGCAGGTTCTCGACCGTACCGGCGATACGCGTGAGCGAATTCTCGGCACCCTCCAGGCGCTCCCAGGAGAAGTCGAGCGGCGAGCGATAGCTCGTCTGCAGCATCAGCAGGCGCAGGGCGGCAGCGGAGTGCTGCTCGAGCACCTCGGCCAGCGTAAAGAAGTTACCAAGCGACTTGGACATCTTCTCGCCGTCGACCAGCAGCATGCCCGTGTGCATCCAGGTGTTGGAGAAGCCCTGGTGCCAGGCGCAGGCAGCCTGGGCGCACTCGTTCTCGTGATGCGGGAAGGCAAGGTCGGAGCCACCGCCGTGAATGTCGATCGGGGTACCCAGGTAGCGGTGCACCATGGCGGCGCACTCGGTGTGCCAACCGGGACGGCCCTCGCCCCAGGGGCTCGGCCAGCTGGGCTCGCCGGGCTTGGCGGCCTTCCACAGGGCAAAGTCGAGCGGGTCGTTCTTGTCCTCGTTCTCCTCGATGCGCGCACCCACCATGAGGTCGTCGATGTTGCGGCCCGAGACCTGCCCGTAGTTGGGATCGCTGCGCACGGAAAAGTACACGTCGCCGTTATCGGCGGCGTAAGCGTGGCCTTGCTCGATGAGCGCCTTGATCATGGCAATCATGGGGCCGATCTCCTTGGTGGCGCGGGGGCGCACATCGGGATCGAGCACGTTGGCAGCGCGCATGACGCCAATAAACTTATCCGAGAACTCCGTCGCGACCTCGGCGGCCGTACGGCCCTGCTCGTTGGCACGCTTGATGATCTTGTCGTCGACATCGGTAAGGTTCTGGGCGAACGTGACCTCGTAGCCGCTCGCGATGAGCCAGCGTCGAATCACATCGAAGCTGATGAACGTGCGGGCGTTGCCGATGTGGATGTTGTCGTAAACCGTGGGTCCGCACACGTACATACGGACCTTGCCGGGCTCGATGGGCTGGAACTCTTCCTTTTTATGGGTAGCGCTGTTGTAGATACGCATTCGTTACTCCTTAACGGTTTTCTGTAGCAGGCAGACGGCCCAGGCGCCAATTCCCTCGCCTTGACCTTCCCAACCGAGCTTTTCGGTCGTGGTGGCGGCGACGCCCACGTTTTCGACGTCAACGCCCAGGGCATGGGCCAAGTTGGCACGCATGGCATCGCGGTGCGGGGTGATCTTAGGCTGCTGGCAGGCAATGGTGCAGTCGGCATCGACAAACTCAAAGCCCAGCTCGCGCGCATAGTCCATTACGCGGGCAAGCAACACCATCGAGTCGGCACCCTCGTAGGCGGGGTCGGTGTCGGGGAACAGCTTGCCAATGTCTCCCCCGCGGCAGGCGCCCAGAATAGCGTCGGCCAGCGCGTGCGCGAGCACATCGGCATCCGAGTGGCCCAGCAGGCCGCGCTCGTAGGGAATGTCGACCCCGCCGATGATACATCGACGCCCCTCCACCAAACGGTGGACGTCGTAGCCGTGGCCAATGCGCAGGTTACTGAACATGGGGAAGGTCCTCTCTCTCGGCCATCCGCCCGAGCAAAATTGCGGTTACGGGACGCAAGTCCTCGGGCACCGTCACCTTAAGGTTGTCGCGCGGGCTCTGGACGCAGTGGACGCGCCCACCCATGCGCTCGACCAGTGACGAATCGTCCGTACCGATAAAGCCCTCGGCAATCGCCGCGGCATGGGCGCGTTTCATGGCGTCGACACTAAAGATCTGCGGCGTCTGCGCGGCCCAATAGAGTTCGCGTGGCGGCGTCTCGACGATGTTGTCCCCATCGACGATCTTGAGCGTGTCGATCGCGGGCTGGCCACACACGACACCGTCGAGCGAGCGGTCACTCACGAGCACGTCGATAGCGTGATCGATGGCCTCGGTAGTAATGAGCGGACGAGCGCCGTCGTGAATGGCGACGTATTCAAAGCCTGCCGGCACCGCATGCACGCCGGCACGAGTGGAGTCCTGGCGGGTATCGCCGGCATCGGCGAAGCTGATGGGCGTGTTATACGAATACGGGCTGATGGCCAGGCGGCGCATCTCGGCACGGCGCTCGGCAGGGCAAACCACGACGATGTGGCCGACCTTATCGCTACGGTCAAACGCGCGGATGGACCAGCTCATAAGCGGACGGCCCGCTACATTGACGAGCTGCTTGCCACCGGGATTACCAAAGCGCTGGCCGCTGCCACCGGCAACGACCACGGCGCATACGGGCGCCATTATGCGTTCCCCTGTTTGGTGCCCTTCATGCGGTACAGGGAGTCCGCAAGAATGGCAGGGTTGTTAACGCCAAAGTCGCCCAGGCGCTCAGGATCCTTGCTGATGTCGTCCATGAGCTCCTGCAGCGAGCCATACTCGTCGACGATCTTCTCGGCCACGCCGTCGCGCACGACGGACACGCGCGAAAGCGTGCGCAGGCCCAGCGGCGTCATGACGGAGTCCTCGTCCAAGTCGTCGTAGCCCAGAACCGCCGCCACATGCTGCGGGTCGGACAAGTCCTTGGGCGTCATGCGGCTAAGCTCGGCACGGATCTTCTCGGCGTTTGCCTCGGAGGAATCGCTTGCGTAGTCGCGAATCATCAAGTCGTACTCGGTATCCATGCTGGAGCCGGCGAGCTGCTCGAGCTGCATCTGCACGAGCTTGCCCTGGTTGCCCAGCTTGACAATGCAATCCTTAAGCTCGGTCTTTGCCTGCTGCATGATCTCGAAACTCGAGAAAATGCCGGTGATGTCGGCGAGCGTGACGTAGTCGTCCAGCTCGAGGGCCGTCAGACGCAGCAGGGAGCGGTCGAGCGACTGACGGGTGGTCTGAAGCGTAGCGACGAGCTGGTTGACCGAGCTCATGATGGTGGTGACGGGCTGAATCTCATAGCTCTTGCCGTGCACATACACGTTGACGACGGCACGACGGGCCGAGACCGAGATCACGATGGCGTCGGTGAGCACCGACATGCGAGCGGCAGTACGGTGACGCATGCCCGTCTCGCTCGTGGCGAGCGAGGGGTCGGGATTGAGGTGGAAATTGGCGCGCAGAATCTGGGTAAGGTCGCCGTCGATGACGATGGCGCCGTCCATCTTGGAAAGCTCGAACAGGCGGTTCGAGGTAAACGAAATGTTGAGCGGGAAGCCGTCGTTACCGGCAGCGAGCACGTTTTCGGTGTCGCCGACGCAGATAAGCGCGCCCAGGTGACCGGCGATGATCATGTCAAGGGCGGTGCGGATCGGCTGACCAGGTGCCGTCAGGCGGATGGCCTGTTCCATACGCTTTTGCAGCTCGTTCTTATCCAAGGCATCGCTCCCATCGTATACGCTCCATAAACGTCAATAAGTTTCTCACGGTTTGCCCCTGT
Source organism: Collinsella sp. LCP21S3_A9 (assembly GCF_052118785.1). NCBI lineage: Bacteria > Bacillati > Actinomycetota > Coriobacteriia > Coriobacteriales > Coriobacteriaceae > Collinsella > Collinsella sp. LCP21S3_A9. Next base: position 29,661 of record NZ_JBQKGN010000008.1, read on the forward strand.
GACGCCCGCAAATTCCGATGCTTACAGAATGAGCGAACACCGCTTAGGTAGCTCATTTGGGACGGGGCTCTTTTGGCTGCTCATGTGGTAGCATCGGGTCTCATATAAATGAGGGAGTGGTCGTGTAATCGGGTTCGCCCGGAGAGAGGGAGCCAGACTATGGGACTCGCAGAGCTCGTGTTGCTCGCCGTTGGCCTTTCGATGGACGCCTTTGCCGTTTCCATCTGCAAGGGTCTCGGCATGAAAAAGGTCAACCTTAAAGTCGCCGTTGTGCTCGGCCTGTTCTTTGGCGGCTTTCAGGCCGGCATGCCCGTAATCGGTTGGGCACTCGGCGGCCAGTTCATGGGCATCATCGGTCCCATTGACCATTGGATTGCCTTTATCCTTTTGGCCTTTATCGGCGGCAAGATGCTGTGGGAAGCCTTTACTGAAGACGAGGATGAGGACGAAGGCGACGGCAAGGATGCCGAAAAGATCGACCTGGGCGAGTACCTAATCCTTGCCATCGCCACCTCGATTGACGCGCTCGCCGTGGGCATCTCGTTTGCCGCGCTCTCGGTCGATATCGTGCCCTCTGTATCACTTATCGGCGTCACAACGTTTATCTTCTCCGTCGCCGGCGTAGCGATCGGCCACACCTTTGGCGCGCGCTACGAAAAACCCGCCACCATCGTGGGTGGCGTCGTACTCGTCCTCATCGGGCTTAAGATCCTACTTGAGCACCTTGGGATCCTCGCACTGTAACGAATAACGGCCGCCCGGCATTACGCCAGGCGGCCGTTTTCATAGCCAGCCGTTTTAGAGCGGCTTAACCAAGGCGACCTTTACGCGGCAAGGCGCTTGAGGACGTCGATGAGCAGCTCGTAGAAGCGCTCGGCAGAAGCGAGCTCCATGCTCTCGTCCGGGGTGTGGACATCGGAGAGCGTCGGGCCCACGGCGATGGCGTCCAGGCCGTGCAGGGCCTCGGCAAACAGGCCGCACTCAAGGCCGGCGTGAATGGACTCGATGCGCAGCTCGGAGCCAAAGAGCTCGCGATAGCTCTCGATAAAGACGTCGCGGACCGGCGAATGCTCGGCATAGCTCCAGCCGGGATACTCGAACTCAAACTTGGCGTCGAAGCCCAAGACATCGGCCAGCGTCTGCAGGCGGTCCTTGAACTCGTTCTGCAGCGAGGTGATCGAGGAGCGCGGGGACAGCATGATCTTGACCTCGTCGTCAGAAGTGGCAACCACACCGATGTTGGAGGAAACCTCGACGGAGCCGTCGGTAGCAACGTTGCGGCGGATCACGCCATTGGGGGCAAGACGCAGGGCGCGGATGAGGGCAAGCGCGGACTTCTCGTCCATGGCCTCGACCTCGGCGTCGTCGGCAATCTCGACAGTGCAGGTAAAGCCGGGGTCGAAGACCTCGAGCTCGGCAGCGACGTCGGCGATAATGCCCTTTGCGATCTGGGCCGCGGCCTCGGCGGCAGCGTGGTCGGCGTAGACCAGAACAGCCTTGCACTCACGGTTGATGGCGTTGTCCTTGGTGCCGCCGTTAAAGCTAACGATGGCGGGCTCGCCGGCAACCATCAGGCGGTCGATGATGCGGGCCATGATGAGGTTGCCGTTGCCGCGCTCCAGGTGGATATCGCTGCCGGAGTGACCGCCCAGCAGGCCGGAGATGTCGAACGTGAGGGTACTACCGGTCTTGTGCTCGCGCGCGATCGGGCAGGTGTAGGTAACGACGACGCCGCCGGCGCAGCTGACGGTGGCAACGCCCTCTTCCTCGGAGTCAAGGTTGATCATGGTGCGGGCGCTAATCTGGGACTTGTCGAGCGTCTCGGCGCCGACCAGGCCAGTCTCCTCGTCGGTGGTGAATACGCACTCGAGGGCGGGGTGAACGATCGAATCGTCATCGAGAACAGTGAGCATCAGAGCGACGGCGATACCGTTGTCGGCGCCCAGCGTGGTGCCGTTAGCGGTGAGAACGCCGTCCTTGACGAGCAGGTCGATACCATCGGTCGTAAAGTCGTGCTCAACGGAGCCCAATTTGTCGCACACCATATCGATGTGGCCCTGCAGCATCACGGTCGGGGCATTCTCGGCACCGGCAGATGCGGGCTTGCGAATGATGACGTTGTAGACCTCGTCCTGATACACATCGAGGCCGCGCTCCTTGGCAAACGCAACCAGGAAATCGCTGATGCCCTTCTCGTTGCCAGACCCACGGGGGATCGCGCTGACCTCCTCAAAGAAATGGAACAGCTGGGCGGGCTCATAGCCGGTGATCTTGTAGTCCATGGTGCCTCCTTGGCGCAACTGGTTAGACAATAAGACATGCGCCTTGTATATTCCCAGACTTCGTTTGCATAAACCAGTCGAAAACGCCGAGCGCTCTCGCATCATCGGCTAACGGCGGAGAAACGCCACTTTATTAAGATAAAGCAGGTAGACGGACCGCGCCGAAGGGACGTTGGACCCTTCAACCAACCTCAACGCTTGATCAACGCTTATGCATACGCCGTTGGTATGTTTAATGAGCTTTACTTTGAACGAGGGGCCTTTCCAACAGAAAAAAGGGCGCTCCTTTGGAACGCCCTCGTGGACACAAGGTTTTGTTACGCCCTACAGCGCGCCGGAACCGGCTTGCATCATGCCGCCGGGGCCCGAGCTTACGCCACTGCTCACAGGCGCGGCGTTTCCGGTGTGCGGCGCTTCCGGAGCGGTATCGCCCCCAAGCGCACCTGCCGGACGCGGCGCTGGGATCTCGCCCGTACCGTGGCTAAAGACGAACTTGCCGTCGGCCACGTCGCACATGACGGTATCGCCACTACCCCACTCGCCGGCCAGCAGCTCCTCGGACAGCGGATCCTCGATGAGCTTTTGGATGGCGCGGCGCAGCGGACGTGCGCCGTTGGTGAGGTCGGTACCCTCGGCTACGATCTTGTCGTAGGCCGCATCGGTGAGTTTGATGTTCATGCCGTTGGCAATCAGGCGCTGGCGCAGGTCGTCCACCAGCAGGTGAGCGATCTTGGTCAGGTTCTCGCCCGAAAGCTTCTGAAACACCACGATGTCATCGATACGGTTGAGCAGCTCGGGGCGGAACAGGCGCTTGAGTTCGCCCATCGCACGGCCCTTAATCTCGCTCGAGGTAAGACCCTGCTCACCGGTGGTGCCAAAGCCAACGCTCGCATCCTGCGCAATCTCGCGGGCGCCCACGTTGGACGTCATGATGATCACGGTGTTGCGGAAATCGACCGTCTTGCCCTGGCTATCGGTCAGGCGACCCTCCTCAAGCACCTGCAGCAAGATGTTGAAGATATCGGGGTGCGCCTTCTCGATCTCGTCGAACAGCACGACCGAGTACGGGTGACGGCGAACGGCCTTGGTGAGCTGACCGCCCTCGTCGTGGCCCACGTAGCCCGGGGGGCTACCGATAAGCTTGGAGACCTCGAACTCGCTGCCAAACTCCGACATGTCGAAGCTGATGAGCGCGTCCTTGCTGCCAAAGAGATACTCGGCGAGCGTCTTGGCGAGCTCGGTCTTGCCTGTGCCGGTAGGACCCAAGAAGATAAAGCTGCCGCCGGGACGACGCGGGTCCTTGAGCGGCGAGCGGCTGCGGCGCACTGCCTTGGCCACGGCCTCGACAGCTTCATCCTGGCCGATAATGCGGGTCTTGAGCACGCTTTCGGTCTGCAACAGACGACGGCTTTCGCTCTCGGTGAGCGAAGACACCGGCACGCCCGAGGTCACGGACACGATGTCGGCAACCTGGGCGACATCGATGGTGAGCGGGCTGGCGTCGAGCTCGGCCGTCCAAGCTGCCTTGGCCTCGGCGAGCTCAATCTCGGCAGCCTTCTGCTGCTCGGTAATCTCGGCGGCCTTGTTCATGTCGTCGCCCTCGGTGGCCTCCTGCGCGGCAGCCTTGAGCTCCTCCACGCGATGCTCGGCCTCGCGCACCGGCTCAGGCGCACGGTTGGCGGCAATGCGGGCGCGGGCGCCGGCCTCGTCGATGAGGTCGATGGCCTTATCGGGCAGGAAGCGATCCTGGATGTAGCGGTTGGAGAGGTTCGCGGCGGCCTCGATGGCACCCTGCGTATAGCGCACGTGGTGGTGCTCCTCGTAGCGTGGCTTGAGCGCGGTCAGGATCTTGACCGTGTCCTCGACGCTTGGCTCCTCAACATCGATGGTCTGGAAGCGGCGCTCGAAGGCCGGGTCCTTGGTGAGGTACTTGCGGAACTCCTCGGCCGTGGTGGCACCGATGATCTGGAAAGCGCCGCGCGCGAGCACGGGCTTGAGCATGGAGCTTGCATCGATGGATCCCTCGGCAGAACCGGCACCGATGATGGTGTGCATCTCGTCGATAAACAGGATGACGTCGTCGGCTTCGGTTGCCTCCTGGATCACGTTCTTGAGACGCTCCTCAAACTCACCGCGATATTTGGCACCCGCGACAAGACCCGGCAGGTCGAGCGTCCAGATGTTCTGGTTCATAAGGTTCTCGGGCACGTTGCCGGCAGCGATCTGCTGCGCCAGGCCCTCGACGATGGCCGTCTTGCCCACGCCGGGGTCACCCAAGATAAGCGGGTTGTTCTTGGTGCGGCGCGAAAGGATCTCCATCATGCGCTGGACTTCCTTTTCGCGACCGATCACCGGGTCGAGCTCGCCGTCGCGCGCCTTCTGCGTAAGGTTGGTGGCGAACTGCTTGAGCGTGTCGGTGCCGCTCCCCTTTTGCTGCGAGGCGTCCGAGCCGCTAAAGAACGGCAGGCCTGTACCGGGACGCCCGGCACCGGCACCGGCGAGCGGGCGCTTCTTGTCTTGATCCTTGGCGGTAAGCTTCTCGATGGCTTTTTTAATGGAAGCGGACGAAACACCCAGGCGCATGAGAATGTCCATGGCCATGCCGTTGCCCTCTTCGACGATACCGATGAGCAGGTGCTCGGTCGACACATAGGTCTGGTTGTTCTCGCGCGCCACGCGGAAGGAACGCTCCATCACGCTGATGACGAGCGGCGTAAAGGCGAGCTTAGCGGCCTCGGTCTCCTCGCTGGGCTCGGGAACGGTGGTCTGGACCTCCTTGAGCGTGTCCATGATGTCATCGTAGGAGATATCGAGTGAGCGCAGTGCCTCGGCGGCAATGCCCTCGTCCTCCTTGGCGAGCGCGAGCAGCAGATGCTCGGTACCCACCTTATTTGAGTGAAGATCGAGCGCCTCCTGCTTGGCCATGGACATGACCTTGCGCGCGCGATCGGTAAAACGGTCCAACATGCTAGTTCCTCTTAGACGAGCTAGTTTTTCAAACGCAAAGCGCCACTCGTGGCGGCGCTTTGGTCTCTTTACCCATATGGAGTATATGTTAACCGCTGTGGCCTTTTCCGCGTGCAGCCATACGACAACGTCTACAAAAAAGGAATCGCCGGGTGCGGCGGGCGCTCTAGGTTAGAGGCTCTTGCCTAGCAGGCGGGCTCAGCGTCCATACTCTCGGCAACGTCATCGGCGACATCGGCAGCGGGAGCGCCCGGCATACGTACGAGCTCCATATGCTGCTCTTCAAAGACGGTTCCCATGGGGAAGGCATGGCGGAAGATAAAGCGAGCAACCCCGGCGTGACCAGGAATTTAAAAGCGAAACCCTTGGCAAGGGGGCTGGCAACAAATCAGTCGCAGCACATGGCAAAAATGTAGGCAACGGGGAAGCCGAGCCACGCGGCGGCAATGGCCTCGCCGTTGATGGCCCCATGCTGCAGGGCAACGTTGTAGATGCTCATCCAGAGCACCATGCACAAGCACATGATAAAGGTAAACAGCAGGCTCTCTCGTTTATTGATAGGCATAAAGGGCAAAATTCTTTCTGTGTTACGCCGTGGTGCACAACAAATACGGGCGGGCGAGATGGAGCTACTGGGACTTCATCTCGCCCGCCCGTGGTACGTGCGTCTGCGACTACTTATGTGGTGGAACTACCCTAACACGAACAGCACACGCTTCGTAAGCGTTGAGTTTATGAAGATGCAGGGCACCGATAATCCCCCGACCCCATAAGTTGCAGTGGAATACGGACTGTTTTGACCCTTTAAGCAGCAATTCAGTCCCTATTTCACCGCAACTCATTTGGTGCAAAGTAACCTGTCCCCCCTTGTACCAATTAGCTGGTGTGGCGCCAGCGAGGGTCGGTGAGCGTACGCGCCACACCCAGCCCAACGGGCAGAAACGCTACGATGAGCACTGCGCGCACAAACCAGCCGAGCATATTGACTGTGTCGAAGGTGCACATGTAATACATAGAGCGATAGAGATACAGGCCGGGCACCATAATGACAATCGAAGGCACCGTGAGGGCGATGCGCGGGTAGGTGAGCTTGACTTCGGCCAAGCTTGCCAGCAGACCCGATACCAGCGCGCCGATAAACGCTGCTGCCTCGGGAGGCATTCCCGTGCTGAGGCCCAGGAAGGGAATCATCGTCGGCGCATCGACAAGGGTCAGACGCAGGGTATTTGACACGGCGCCGATCAACCCAGCTGCCGCGGCCATCTTTACCGGGCTGTTGAACATCACCGAGAAGCCGAATACGCCAACGAAGCTCATCACCACGCGCAGGAGCGTAAGGGCAAGCGGCGAAAGGCCCAATGGGGCAAAGTCGTCCGGCGCCAGTCCCACACACTCGGCAACCATCCAACCTACGAGGGTCGCCATCACAATAATCGACACAGCATACGAAAGACGCTCGATACCGCTTCGCATGTCGAGCTTAGCGATGTCGAGACCTGCCGTAATGAGCGGAAAGCCAGGAATCACAAAGAGCATGGCGCCGATATAGCCTTCTTGGTGCGACATTGCACCCGGAACAACCTGGGCGAGGCCGAGCAATGCCAGCAAATATGAGATACAGGCCAGTGCGACACCGAGCGTCAAAGCGCTGAACTGACCAAGGCCTTGCTTGAGAATATGGGAGCGGGCAAAGTTGCCGACACCCGCGCCCACGAACGCGCATGCCATCTCAATGGGACCGCCACCAAGTAAAAAGACAAAGGCGCCACAGGCGCAGGCTGCCGCAAGGCCCTGTTGCCAAGGCGCGTAATCAGGTTTTGAACTCTCAACGGTCTTGAGCATCTCGTGATACTCGTGCACCGTGAAGCGACGACCATAGGTCTCGATTTCCTTGAGGAAACTCTCCATCATCCAAATGCGATGGGTGTTGACGCCGGTTGTCGGCAGACTGACGACCTCGTTAAAGCAGTGGCCATCTTCGATGCAAGTACACTCAAACGACAGGAGACTTAAGTCAACATGGATGGTGACACCGAGTACGGCGGCGACTCGATTCATGGTATCGCGTACGCGCCAGGCACCCGTTCCACTCGCGAGCATAAGCATACCGGTGCGGCAGACGATGGATGATTTATCGGTGAGCGGCGCATCGACGGCAAGTTCATCGCCTGCCGTCACGATCTGGTGCCAGTCAGTTTTCATATGGAGCGCGCCGGCACGAACGCCGTGGTGCATGGGGGCTCTCGAAAGCAGCGAGTTAAGGCGCGAAGACTGTGGGGACTCCGTTGATTCGTCCTCAACCTCATCAGTCTCTTCATCGACCAGATCAAAGGAATCAAGCGGCGCTGGCTCGCGACGGTCGATCAGCTCCTCGTCCTCATCATCAAAGTAATTGAACTGATCGAGCATGTCCTCTTCGATTGCGCGCTCGCTCGCATCGTCCATCCCGGTGCTCCCTTCCTATCGACTAACCCCCATCCTAGACAGCGACGGCTAAAGGAAACATAAAAGAGACGGCTGTCATGCGAGCCATGCGTGCAATAGCCATTGGGTAGTCGTTTAAGAACGTCCCCAACGACTACTCCGGCAACGCCGATGTTTTGGCAACGACAGCGAGCGACGTCCAGGGCGAACAAGTTGGCATGAAAAAGGCAAGGCATAGACCTTCTGGTCATGCCTTGCCTTTTGAATGACAAATTGTCGCCCTGGGCGGCGCGCAGCGTCGGCTGGTCCGCCGTTCGGTAGAACGGCGGAACCAATTAGTACATCTTTGCGCCGGCGGGAATGGAGGCGTCGAGCTGGATCAGGTTGAGGCGCTCCTCGCCCTCCTCCTCGTGGATGGCACTGATGAGCATGCCGCAGCTGGGGATGCCCATCATCTTGCGCGGTGGCAGGTTGGTGATGGCAAGCAGGGTCTTGCCGACCAGGTCCTCGGGCTCATAGTATTCGTGGATGCCGGAGAGGATGGTGCGGTCGGCACCGGTACCGTCGTCGAGCGTAAAGTTCAGCAGCTTCTTGGACTTCTTGACGGCCTCGCATGCCTTGACCTTCACAGCGCGGAAATCGCTCTTGGAGAAGGTATCGAAATCGACGAACTCCTCAAACAGCGGCTCAACGGCGATCTTGGAGTAATCGAGCGTGGGCTTAAGCGACTTAACGAACGGGCTCGCGGCGTTGCCGGCCTCTGCAGCCTTGGCGGCAGCGGCACCGGACTGGAAACCCTTCTCGGGCTTCATGTGCGGGAACAGCAGGACATCGCGGATGGAAGCCTGGTTGGTGAGCAGCATGACCACGCGGTCGATACCGATGCCAATGCCACCCGCGGGAGGCATACCGTACTCGAGGGCGCGCACGTAGTCCTCGTCATACTCCATGGCCTCATCGTCGCCGCCGGCCTTCTCGGCCATCTGGGCGGCAAAGCGCTCAGCCTGGTCGACCGGGTCGTTGAGCTCGGAGAATGCGTTGGCGTACTCGTGGCCGGCGATGACCAGCTCAAAGCGGTGGGTCAGACGCGGGTCGTCCTCAAAACGCTTGGCGAGCGGGCTGACCTCGATGGGGTAATCGCACACGAAGGTCGGGTTGACGATGGTGTCCTCGCCCAGCTCATCGTAAATCTCGGCGATGATCTTGCCGGCAGTCCACTCGGGCTTGATCTCCAGGCCCTTCTCGCGCGCGGCGGCAGCAAGCTCCTCGACAGGCGTGTCGATGGTGACCTTCTTGCCGAGCACGTCAGAGACAATATCAGTCATGGGGCGGCTTGCCCACTCACCGGAAAGATCGATGGTCTGGCCCTGGTACTCGATGACCTCGGGGTTGCCGATGGCCTTGTTGGCAGCCTTGATGACGCCCTGGGCGAGCGCCTTCATACCCTCGAGATCGGAGAAGGCACGGTAGGCCTCCATCGTGGTGAACTCGGGGTTGTGGGTGAGGTCCATGCCCTCGTTACGGAAGATACGACCGATCTCGAAGACGCGCTCAAAGCCACCGACGATGCAGCGCTTGAGGTGCAGCTCGGTAGCAATGCGCAGGTAGCACTCCTGATCGAGAGCGTTAAAGTGCGTGATGAACGGCTTAGCCGTAGCGCCACCCTGAATGGTCTGCAGAATGGGAGTCTCGACCTCCATGTAGCCGTCGGACTCCATAAATCGACGGAAGGTGGAGAGGATCTGCGAGCGCTTGCGGAAGGTCTCGCGGACATCGTCGTTGGCGATCAGGTCGACATAGCGCTGACGATAGCGGGTCTCCTTGTCGGAGAGACCGTGGAACTTCTCGGGCAGCGGGCGAACGGCCTTGGAGAGCAGGGTCGCGCTCTTAGGGGCGACGGAGAGCTGGCCGCGCTGAGTGCGCACAACCACACCGGTCACACCCAGGATATCGCCAAGGTCGAGGGCCTTGAGCGTATTCCAGGCTGCCTCATCCATGTCGTTGATGCGGCAGAACAGCTGAATCTCGGCCGTTGCGTCGCGCACGACGATGAACATGATCTTGCCCTGACCACGCTTGGCGACCACGCGGCCGCCGATCTTCACGACGTCCTCGGTGTCTTCGCCATCGGCAAGATCGGCATACTTAGCCTCGATGTCGGCAACGTAGTCCTCGATCTCGGAGTGCTCGGGATAGGGGTTCTGGCCCGCCTCGAACAGGGCGGCGCGCTTGGCCAGGCGCGTGGCGCGCTCGTCGTTGAGCGTCGATGCCTGCTCGGCGGCGTTCTGGTTCTCTGCCATAAGTTAGCTCCTCAAACTAAAACGCTCCCCAGGATTCGGTCCCAGGGAGCGAAAACATACCTTTACGCGGGACCGTGGTCTAGCGTGCGATCTTGGCGATGGTGTAGACGCGAGTCTTGCCGGAAGGCGTAACGACCTCGACGGAGTCGCCCTCGCCGTGGCCGATGATGGCGTGGCCGACCGGGGACTCGTTGGAGATCTTGTGCTCGAGCGAGTTGGTCTCGGTGGTACCGACGAGCGTGACTTCCATGACCTCACCGTTGGGATCAATCAGCGAAACGGTGGAACCGATGGAGACGGTCAGATCGCCCGTGGTGGCAGCAACCTGAGCGTTGGCGAGAATAGCCTGAATCTCGGCAATGCGAGCAGCATTCTGAGCCTGCTTGTCCTTGGCGGCATCGTACTCGGAGTTCTCCGAAAGGTCGCCAAACGCGCGGGCTTCCTTGATGTCCTCGACGATCTCCTTGGCGTAATCGCCCTCACGCCAAGCGAGCTCCTCGACGAGCTTCTGGCGGCCCTCAGCGGTCAGTACGATCTGGCTTGCGTCCATACGGATATCTCCCCAACTATGATGTAACAATCAACTGTCAACATAACGAAAAAGACCGGCTAGCCTGCGGGCAAGCCGGTCAGGTGCTCACCCCAAAGGGATGGGACTACTCTGCGTCCGCGTCGCCGTCCTCTGCCTTCTTTTTCTTGGCGGCGGCGAGCTGGGCCTCGAGCTCTGCGATCTTCTTGTCCTCCTCGGACTCCTCGACCACAACGTCCTCGGCCTGCTTGGTCTCGTCCTTATCGTCGCCCTCCATACCCTCGCGGATATTCTTGACGGTAGAGCCGAGGGACTTGCCGAGCTTCGGCAGGTTCTTGGGCCCGAAGATAATCAGGACAACGACGAGAATAATGATGAGCTCAGGAGCCCTCAGTCCAAACATGTAGACCTCCACAAAACAGCGAGACAAGCTCGAATGAGTATACCGCGGGTATCGCGGTATCACAACAATAGCTAAAAAAAGGGACCGCAAGAAGCGGTCCCTCCTCATGCTCTGGTCGGGTTGACTGGATTTGAACCAGCGACCCCTGCGTCCCGAACGCAGTGCTCTACCAAACTGAGCCACAACCCGTTAGCTCGACTATAGTAACAAAGTTTTTCGCCGCGTGCTAGAGAAATTTTTATTTCTTTGGCGCGTCGATTTGTACCGTGTTGGGAATAAGCTCAGTCGCGCAGGACCACCAGCCATTTTGCTGGGCGGCGTCGGCAAGCCTTTCGGCCGTGGCGGCGGTGTCGCAAATGGCAAACGAGCAGGCACCCGACCCGCACACGTCCACGGCAACGGTTCCCTCCTGTTCGCTCAGCCAGTCGAGAACCGCCTGGATCTGCGGCTCCATCAAAGCAGAAATGACGCCCAAGTTGTTATGGATGAGCGAATACGCCATCTTCGCATCACTCACGCTAAGAGCCGATACAATGGCACCGGACGCAGTCGCGGGCACCGGGGCCTCGTCAAAACGTCGATAGGCCTCAATTGTCGAAACGCTCGCCTCCCGCGGCTTGACCAGCACAACGGGCGTCACAGGAAGCGCGGGGTACTCAGTTGCCAGAACGTCTCCCCCACCCACGTAGAATGCGGGGCTCGTATGCAAAAAGAACGGCACGTCGGCGCCGATGCCACGCGCAATCTCATCCAGCGCAGGATCAGTGCGGTCGATGCCCCACAGCTCAGCCAGGGCAACGATAACCGCCGCGGCATCCGTCGAGGGGCCGCCCAGGCCGGCGCACAGCGGGATGCGCTTCTCAATCGTCACGCACACGTTTGCCTCGCGCCCGAAATGATCGGCCATGGCGACGGCGGCGCGGTAGGCAGTATTCTTTTGCATGGGAAAATCTGATGCCGGAACCGTCTGGACGGTCAACGCCTGCGCCGGCGTGACCGTCACGGTATCGGCTAGGCCGACAGCTGCCATCAGGGAATCGACTTTGTGGTAGCCGCGGGTATCGCGCTCGGTATGAACCCCCAGGTAGAGGTTAATCTTTGCCGGCGCAGTAAGGATGAGGGACCGATCGGTCACCGTTAATGCTCCTCGAGCTGGTTGCCGAGCGGAGTAAAGATGTGCTCGCCGCTCTCGGGGTCGAACAGTTCAACCTGACCGGTAAGGACGTCGATGTACTGGTAGGACTGACGCGACTTGCGGCCGCGGCGCTCGTCAACCTCGACGATAAAGACAGCCGGGTGGACGCTCTTGATGGTACCCATGCGCTCGACAACGCGGGTACGGCCCATGTTGGCCTTCACCTTGACGCGATCGCCCACCATATCGGTCAGCTTCTCGTGGATGTCGTCGACGTAATTGACTTCCATCTCTTCCATGAACAGGGCCTCCAGAAGGTGCAATTCAAAAAGGGGATAATACCCCTAAGATAGACAAAACTCTAATACTATAGCACCCTGTTACAACCCCACGCAAGTAGCTAATTAGGCTACTTACAGATTGTCGGTATCGAGGACAATGGTGAACGGGCCGTCGTTGACCAGGTCGACTTTCATGTCGGCGCCAAAGATGCCGTGCGCCACGTGGTCGACGTCCTGGGCGACGAGCGTCAGAAAGTACTCGTAAAGCTCGTTGGCAACATCGGGCGCGCCAGCATCCGTAAACGACGGACGACGGCCGTGGCGGCAATCGGCAAACAGCGTAAACTGCGACACCACGAGCACCTCGCCGTCGACATCGGCAAGCGCCAAGTTAGTCTTGCCGTTCTCGTCCTCGTTGATACGCAGCCCGCGGAGCTTGCCCCATAGTTTATCGGCCTCGGCACGCGTATCGCCATGGCCCACACCCAGCAATACCAGATAGCCGCGCCCAATGCGGCCCACGCACTCGCCGTCGACCGTCACACCGGCGTTGAGCACGCGTTGCACCACCGCACGCACGGCCTACTCCTCGCCCGTGAGTTTGGCGGACAGGTGCTCGAGTGCATGGAAACGATGGCTGATGGCGTTCTTCTCGTCCGCTGTGAGCTCGGCCATAGTCTTGCCCGGCGTATCGACCGGCAGGAACAGCGGGTCGTAGCCAAAGCCGTGGTCGCCGCGGCCCTCGTGTGCGATAACGCCCTCGCAGGCACCCTCGCCATAGGTGACCAGGCCGTCTTGGTCGATGAGCACAACGACGCTCATAAAGCGTGCGGTGCGATCCTCGTCTGCCACGCCTTCCAGATTAACGAGAAGTTTGGCATTGTTGGCGGCATCATCGCCGTGTACGCCCGCATAACGCGCGCTATACACACCCGGCTCACCGTCCAGCGCGTCGACGACCAAGCCGGAATCGTCGGCGATGGCCATAAGGCCCGTCTCCTCGACCGCAGCCTGCGCCTTGATGATGGCGTTCTCCAAAAACGTCGTGCCGTTTTCCTCGGGGTCCTCAAAATCGCCCAGCTGGCCGAGCGCCACAAAGCGCACCTCGGGCATGACCTTGCCCAAAATGGCCTCGATCTCGGTGAGCTTATGGGCGTTACCCGTGGCCACAACAATGGTCGCCGCCGGGTCGAGGGTGTCGATGTCAATCTTCTCAAGTGCCATAGCCGGCCTCCTTGTCTCTTATAGCAATGCCGCGTAGAGGACGACGAGGGCCTCGGCCTCTCCCCTCTCAATCAACGGCAGTCTTATACTTCGGCGTTTTCGCAGATTAAACCTGCCAAAATCAACATCACCTTTTGGCAGGTTAGGCGAGGGCTTGACGCTGAAGCTCGATGAGCTCGGCGATGCCCTTGTCGCCCAGATCGAGCAGGGCGTTGAGACGCTTGCGGTCGAAGGGCGCCTGCTCGCCGGTACCCTGGAGCTCGATCATCTCGCCAGAGTCGGTGGCGACGAGGTTCATGTCGACCTCGGCGTGGCTGTCCTCGGAATAATCCAAGTCGAGCAGGGTGTTGCCGTCGACGACGCCCATGGAAATAGCGGCAACCTGACCGGTAAGCGGAATGCGCTCGAGCTTGCCCGCCTCGACCCACATGGCAAGGGCGTCGTGCAGCGCCACCCAGGCGCCGGTGATGCTCGCCGTACGCGTGCCGCCATCGGCCTGGATCACATCGCAGTCAACGGTAACGGTGTACTCGCCGAGCGCCTTCATATTGACGACGGTGCGCAGGCTGCGGCCGATCAAGCGCTCGATCTCCATGGAACGGCCCTTGCGGTTGGCATGTTCGCGCTTGCAGCGCTTGCCGGTCGACGCCGGCAGCATCGCATATTCCGCCGTTACCCAACCGGCCTTAGCGCCCTTGCGCCAGCCCGGAACGCCCTCCTCGATGGTGGCGGCGCACAGCACGCGCGTGTCGCCAAACTCTGCCAGGCACGAGCCGTGGGCGTGCTTCATGACGCCGCGGGTGAGCTTAACGGGACGCAGCTCGTTTGCGGCGCGGCCGTTAGCGCGGTTGACCTGCATATATTCCATGGAACTATCCTTTCGGCAAAAGATGTGGCGAAGACTCCGGCGACATTGCGTGCCTAACCGAGTTCGTCGATATCGACATGCTCGATGCTTTTGAGCGGCTGGCCAAAGATAAAGCTGCCCGCCACCGCAAACTCGGCAATGTTGTCGGACGTGGTGGCAAAGCGATGCTGCGGCTCGGCGGTGTTGCCCGCCAGCTGCTCACGGCGCGTGAGGATATCGGTCAGCTCGCGAGTGGTCTCCTCGGCGGAGCTCACCACGCGCACCCCGGGCCCCAACGCATGACGGATGGGGCCCACCAGCAGCGGAAAGTGCGTACAGCCGAGCACCACGGTATCGATGCCACGATCGTGCAGTGGCTCGACTGTGGCGTTGACCAGCGCGCGAACGGCTGGCGTATCAAAAATATCCTCGTTCTCGAGCCACTGCTCCTGCAGATGCGCGCCCGAGGCGAGCTCGTGCTCGACAACCTCGACAAAGCTCGAAGCAGGGCAGCCATACACGTCCACGCCGGCATCCAAGTCCTGGATGGCGCGCGTGTAGGCGCCCGAGCGGATGGTGAGGTTGGTGGCGAGCACGCCCACACGGCGCGTGCGGGTGCTGTTGATGGCGGCACGCGCGCCCGGCGCGATTACGCCAATCACGGGGACATCGAGCACCTGCTGAGCCAGGCGAAGCGCCGCTGCCGTCGCCGTATTGCAGGCGATGACCATGATCTTGACGTCGTGTCTCGAAAGCCAGCGCCCCGCCTGTAGCGCAAACGAGCGCACCTCGTCCTCGGTGCGGGTGCCGTAAGGGCAGCGCTTGGTATCGCCAAAGTAGTAGACGGACTCGTGCGGAAGCGCCGTCGCAATCGCGCGCGCAACCGTCAAGCCGCCCAGGCCCGAGTCGAACACGCCGATGGGGCGCGTATCACCGGCCAGATTCTCGATATCGGACATTACCTCACCAGATTCTCTCTCGAAAAGATATGGCCAAGCGTAACGGCACTGCGCTATGAACGGGCCGCGACGAGCAGCTCCGCCGTCGCCGCCCAGCCGTCAACGATCCTGCCACGCGTGACAAAGGCGTTATCGCAGGACGCAAGAAACTCGGACGCGCCGGCGCTGGTCAGACCGTTCTCAACCAGGCAGAACGTGCCCACGTGGTCGGCCATGTAGAAATCAGACTCGGAATCGCCGAGTGCCAGCGTCTCGTCGCGCTCGATGCCCAGATGCTCGCAGAAACGCGCGACCGCCACGCCCTTGTCGAGACCCGACGGATTGATGTTAAAGGCACGACCGTCCTCGACGCGATCGAGCTCGAGGGTCGTCGGCTTGGACAGATGAGTCAAGTGGCCGTTGCAGGCCCAGACCAGACCGCAGCCGGCCTCGTCGAGGATGGCCTGCGCCTCCTCATCGGGAATATCGCCGCGCATGCCGACGGTGACCTCGCGGTACTTATAGCCAGTCGACATGTCGTTGTGATACTCGATCTTGTGCGGCCAGCGAGCGAGAATCTTCTCGCACACGCCGGTCTGCTCAATCACCTGGTGCGGCGTAAGGCCGCAGGCGGGGTCGTAAGGCATGTCGCCGGTCAGATACTCCCAGTCGTTGGCCTTGAGGTCGTACATGACCAGGCCACCCATCTCGCCAATGTAGGAGTTGAGGCCGAGCACGCGGGCATCTTCGTGGATCATGGTGCGGTTGCGACCCGAGGTGGGAATTACCTGGATGCCAGCGCGGGCAAGCGCCACGACGGCCTCGACGAGCTTGGTCGAGGGATTGCCGTCGTTGTCGCGCAGCACGCACGAGCCGGGCGCGAGCATCGTGGCGTCCAGATCGGTAAAGACATACTTGACCTTGGCAAGGCGCTCGCGCATCTCGCCCGAAAGCTCGGCAACGGTCGGCAGGGTGTTGTGGGACATGGTCACTCCATTTATTACGTAGAAAAGACTTAATCTTGGTACCGCGTTTTCCCTAAGGTGAACACGCTTGAGAGGCACCGCATCATCGGGCGTCGATGATTCGCAAACGCCATCCTAAAGGCAGCAGCGCTTAGGCGTCGTACGCCGCAAGGATGCGCTTGAGAACCGAGCCATCACGCTCGCAGGGCTCGGGTCCGTTCTTGCGCAGCATGCACTCCTCCTCGCCCTTGCCGGTCACGATAACCACAGCGGAGCGGTCGGTCTCGCGCACCGCCGTCTCGATAGCGGCGGCACGGTCGCACACGATCTGCCAGCTATCGTTTCCCTGCGCCTGGACATTGCGCGCGATCTCGGCGCAGATGTCCTCGACGTCCTCGGGGCCCGGGTCATCCTCGGTAATCACGATGCGATCGGCGTACTTGCCGGCAGCGATACCCATCGTAGTACGGCGATCGACACCCTTGCCTCCCGTTGCACCAAAGACAACCGCCAGCTCGCGCTCGGGATAGTTCTCGCGCAGGTCGCGCAAAAGCGTCTCGAGGCTCATGCCGTTGTGCGCATAGTCAACGACGCCCAAAATCTTGCCCGATGCAGACGGATAGAGCTCCATGCGACCGGGAACAAAGACGCCCTCAAAGCCATGGACGATGCCCTCTTCGGAAATGCCGAGGGCCTCGGCGCAGGCAATCGCGGCAAGCGCATTGGACACGTTGAACTTGACGGGCGTGGGGATCACGATGTCACGCGTAAAGCGCGGCGTGCGGACCGTGGCGATCACGCCGCAATCGCCGTTGCGAATGGCCAACGCACGCACGTCGGCGCGTCCATCGGTCAGCGAGAACGTCACCGTGCGCTCGCAGCGGGACGCCGCCTCGAGCACGCGGTCGACGTGGTCCATATCGAGGTTGACCACGGCAAAGCGGCTCTGCGAAAAAATCTTGAGCTTGCTGGCAAAGTAATCCTCGAGCGTGGGGTGCTCGATCGGCGAGATATGGTCCTCACCGATATTGGTAAAGGCGCCCACTTCAAAGTCAATCTTGCCCGTACGCTCGTATTTGAGGCCCTGGCTCGACGCCTCCATGACCAGCCACGGAACGCCCGCCTCGGCGGCATGTGCGATACGCGACTGCAAAAGGAAGGACTCGGGGGTCGTTAGCTTAGAAGGACCGGCCTCGATACCGTCATCGAACTCGATACCCGTGTTGAGGGCTGGTCGATGACGGCCCGTGAGCTTAGCCTCGTTGGCAAGAATGCCACGCAGATAAAAGCTGCAGGTCGACTTGCCCTTGGTGCCCGTAAAAGCGCAGACCTTCACCTTCCCCGAGGGATGACCGTAATAGGCGTCCGCCACCACAGCGAGCGTACGGCGGATATCGTTGACGATCACAGCGGGAATATCGACGTCGTAATCGACCTCGGACACGTACGCCACGGCGCCTTCGGCAATCGCCGAGACCAGATACTCGGGCTTGAACGCACGGCCCTTGCAGACAAACAATGTGCCCGGACGTACCTGGCGCGAGTCGTCGGTCGCAAACTCGATGCGCTGGTCGCAAAGAGTATCCGGCTTGGAAACAACAAGGGCCTCGGCCTCGAGCAGCTCCACATAGCGCATCAAAGCCAGCTTCTCCTTCGTCGTACCCGACATATAACGACCTTTCTCGCTAAACCTAACCTTAAAAGAGCAAAAACCGTCCCAGATGAATCCGGCCGCGCCCCTGTATTATCAACCATCCTAATATGCCACCTGACCTTGCGAGTGTCTCAGCACCCTAAAAACTTGCAAGGACCAGCGCACGGTTAATTCGAAATAACAAAACCCCCGCCCTACAAATGCGCGTGATGCAGGGATGACCAGTGAGTTTGTCATGCTCTACAAGGACACGTCGCTGTTTTCGAGTGTCGGCGTCATGGAACTCATGCTGTTCTCCAAAAACCTCACGGCCACCACGGGCAACATCACATCCTACATTTGCGCCGCACCCTACTATCTGGTTGTGACGATTCCGCTCATCCACGTCGTCGCCAAGGTAGAGCACCGCCTTGCCAAGCGCGGCAGGCGCTAGCCCCTCTCGCGCTCTCGCACACAGCAATCGTCGCAGTCACGGCCCGCCGCTTCACCCAACGTGCGGGCCGTGGTTTTTCGGTCCCCTCGGCGCTTATGCCCCATCACGAAGCAAAAGATTGGCATGATAGTAAGGATTGATTGATATCGACTGCTGCAAACCTTGCGGCAGCGCACCTAAGCCGTCAGCAGAAAGGATCTTGCATGTGCGGTTTTGTCGGTTTTACCGGTACAGATGAACAGAGTGAGCTGGTTCTCACGGCCATGATGAATCGCATCATCCATCGCGGGCCGGATATGGGTGGCCAGCACATCGTCGATAACGTCGCCCTCGGCTTCCGCCGTCTTTCGATTCTCGACCTTTCCGAGGCTGGCGCTCAGCCCATGTCGAGCGATGACGGCAAGGTCACCATCGTCTTCAACGGCGAGATCTACAACTTCCAGGAGCTTCGCGCCGAGCTCGAGGCTGCCGGCTACGTCTTCCACTGCAACGCCGACACCGAGGTCCTGGTGCACGGCTACGAGGCGTGGGGCGAGGACCTGGTCAACCGCCTGCGCGGCATGTATGCGTTCGTGATTCACGACCAGAACAGGAACAAGCTCTTCGGCGCCCGTGACATCTTTGGCATCAAGCCGTTCTATTACTACCGGGCCTCCGACGGCTCGCTGCTGTTTGGCTCCGAGATCAAGAGCTTCCTGGACCACCCCAAGTTTGAGAAGGCCGTCAACCGCGACGCGCTGCGTCCCTACCTCACGCTGCAGTTCCCTGCCACGGAGGAGACGTTCTTTAAGGGCGTGTTCAAGCTTGCCCCCGCGCATTGCTTTACGTACGACCTTACGACCAACACTATGGACATCAAGCGCTACTGGAGCTGCGACTTTACCGATGACAACTCCAAGAGCTTCGAGGAGTACGTGAACGAGTGCGACAAGGTCGTGCACGAGAGCGTTGCCGCGCACCGCATCGCCGATGTTAAAGTTGGCTCGTTCCTCTCCGGCGGCGTCGACTCCAGCTACATTGCCGCCTGCCTCATGCCCGACACCACGTATTCCGTCGGCTTTGACTACAAGAACTTCAACGAGACCAACTACGCCGCCGAGCTTTCCGACAAGCTTGGCATTAAGAACGTGCGCAAGATGATCACCGCCGACGAGTTCTTCGACGCGCTACCCGATATCCAGTACCACATGGACGAGCCACAATCGAACCTCTCCAGCGTGCCGCTGTACTATCTGGCACAGATGGCCGCCGAGGAAGTTACCGTCGTCCTTTCGGGCGAGGGCGCCGACGAGCTGTTTGCCGGCTACGAGTGGTACGAGGACACCCCCGAGATGCGATCCTTCAAGAAGCGCGTGCCGCTCGGCGTGCGCCGTGCCCTGGGCTCGCTCGTTCAGCATCTCCCCTACTTTAAGGGTCACAACTTCCTGACCAAGTGCGCCGAGGTCCCCGAGCGCTGGTACGTGGGCCAGGCAAAGGTGTTCGACCCGTCCGAGGTTGACGAGGTTCTCAAGCCAGCTTACGACACCGGCAAGAACGCCTCCGAAATGTGCGCAGAGTACTACAAGCAGGTCCCCGACTGCTGCGAGCTCTCTAAGAAGCAATACCTGGATATGAACATGTGGCTTCCGGGCGACATCCTGCTCAAGGCAGACAAGATGTGCATGGCACACTCCCTGGAGCTCCGCGTTCCGTTCCTGGACAAAAAGGTCATGGAGTTCGCCGAGCATATTCCCGCCAACTACCGTGTCAACGAAGAGGGCTGCAAACTTGTCCTGCGCCACGCCGCCAATCGCACGCTGCCCGATGAGTGGGCAACACGCAAGAAGGTTGGCTTCCCGGTGCCAGTTAAGTTCTGGCTGCGCGAGCAGAAATACTACGACTACGTCAAGGAGTACTTCACCGCACCGTGGGCTGCCGATTTCTTTGACACCGATGCGCTCATGAAGCTGCTCGACGATCACTTTGAGGGCCGCGCGCTCAACCAGCGCAAGATCTACACCACGCTGACGTTCCTCATTTGGTACAAGCGCTTCTTTATCGACGAGAACAAGGGCACCGAAGTCGCCGCTTAGATTTCGTTATGAATTAGCGGTGAACCCCGCAGGGTTTCCGCTATACTCAATTCCCGCGGGCGATTGGCGCAACGGTTAGCGCAGGTGCTTTACACGCACAAGGCTGGGGGTTCGAATCCCTCATCGCCCACCACTTGATTGAAAAGGCTCCCAGCGATGGGGGCCTTTCCCTTTTGGGCCCAGTGCAGAGGGATTCGAACCCGCAAGGGTGCGGAGCTGAGGAAACGCGAAGCGTTTTCCAGCGCAGCACGCGAGGAGCGGAGCGACGAAGCGGAAGCGGGCGGCGCCAGCCGCACGCGGACATCCCTCATCGCCCACCACTGAATTGGAAACGGTCCTCGCAAGGGGACCGTTTTTGTTTGCACACGGCCTATCCCAGCCATGGTAAATCGATAGCAAAACGGGCTCCAGTTTGCCCAATCGTGCGCCAAACGGCACGTGACGGTCTGGAACCCGCTTCAAACTGCTATGCCTGATGGCGCTAAGCTAAAACACCCGCCAGGATCTCGATTAGGCTGTCCACATCGGCTTCCTCGCACACGAGCGGCGGCAAGAAGCGCAGTGTATGTGCACCTGTAGCGTTAATCACGGTACCAGCCACCAATGCGCGAGCCACAACGTCGTGCGCATCACCCGCAGCATCGTCCAAATCGCAGCCGAGCATTAGGCCGCGACCACGCACCTCGGTAACATGCGGCAGCTTGGCGAGCCTTGCCTCCATATAGGCACCCACCTTGGCGGCATGGTCTGCGTAGTCACCGCGCACAAGCGCGGAGAGCGTCGCGGCACACGCCGCGATGGCCAAGCAGCTGCCGCCGAAGGTCGAACCATGGTCGCCGGACTTAAAGATGTCAGCGATTTCTTTCTTTGCCACCACGGCACCCATGGGCACGCCGTCGGCGATGCCCTTGGCAAGACTCATGATATCGGGCTCCACACCATAAGTCTGGAACGCAAACGGCTTGCCGGAGCGGAAAATACCACACTGGACCTCGTCGGCGATCAGCACGGCACCCACCTCGTGTGCCAAGTCGCGCGCCGCAGCCATAAACTCCTCAGTCATGGGATGCACACCGCTTTCGCCCTGGATCGGCTCGAGCATCACAGCGCAAATCTCGCTTCCCAACTGCTTAAAGATTGCGTGCAGTTCATCTACATCGTTGGGTGTGCATGCCACAAAGCCACCCGGCAGCGGGCGGAAACTGTCCTGCAGCCAATCCTGCATGGTCGCCGCAATGGTCTCGAGCGTACGACCATGAAATCCGCCGCGCATACACACGATGGTGTTGCCACCGTTGCCGGCACGTTTGGCATACAGACGCGCGAGCTTCATAGAGCCCTCGTTGGCCTCGGCACCGGAATTGGCAAAGAACGTCTCCCACACCTGCTCGCCCGCAGCCGGAGCGCCAAGCGCCGCCGCCGTGGTCTCGTCGCCAGCGGCAATCGCGTCGGCAAGCACGCGCGCACCGTCCGCATCGTCGTTGGCGAGCTTGGACAGCAACGCCGCGACCTGGCCGCGCTGCTCAATGTAGAAGTAGTTGGAGACATGAAGGAGCTTCTTGGCCTGGGCCTCGAGCGCCGAGAGCACCGCCGGGTTGCCGTGGCCTAGGCTGCATACGCCAATACCTGCAAGAAAGTCGAGATATTCGCGACCGTCGTCGCCGGTGAGCTTCATGCCGTGGCCCTCGACAAACTCGACCGGCGAGCGGCCAAAGGTTTGCATAACGTAGTGGGATTCGAGCGATTGTTGAGCTGCAAGTGACATGAGATGCCTTTCGTTAAGCGCCAGGTGGCGCGGACTGTGGGTGTAACGGTGTGACGATTTCTAACCAGCTAGACCGTCTGGAGCTTCTCGACCTCGTCGAGGTTCTCGGTCAGGCGCGCCGCAAAGGTCGAAAGCGGGTGCGGGTGCGTATCAAATTCGTAGGCCGTCTCGGTAGAGTGGATCACGGTGCCGACGCCGGCATCGGTCAGCAGCTCCAGGAGCAGCGAATGCGGCGTGGTACCGTTAATGATGTGAGCGCGAAATACGCCGCCGACAAGCGCATCGACGGCTGCGCGCAGTTTGGGAATCATGCCCTTATCGACCTCGCCGGCGTAGAGCATCTCATTAACCTCGTCGAGCGTTAGGTTGGAGATGAGCGAGTCTTTATCGCTAAAGTCCTTGTACAGGCCGTCGACGTCGGTCAAAAAGATCGCCTTGTGCGCGTGGAGCGCCGCCGCAACGGCACCGGCGGCGGTGTCGGCGTTGATATTGAAGAAGCCACCGTCCTCCCCCGCCGCGACGGTAGCGATGACGGGAATATACTCGCTATCGAGCAAGTTCTCGATGTAGTCGGTGTTGACATGCGTCACTTTGCCCACGCGTCCGAGCTCGGGGTCGAGCGGCTCGGCGATGAGCGTGCCGGCGTCGCTGCCCGATACGCCCACGGCCAAGTTACCGTGGTGGTTGATTGCCGCCACCAGCTCTTGGTTAACCTTGCCGCCCAGCACCTCGCGCACGATATCCATGGTCGCCGGCGTGGTCACGCGCTGGCCGTTCTTAAACTCGACGGGCATATCGTAATGGCTCAGCGCCTCGTTGATGGCTTTACCGCCGCCATGCACGATGACGGGGCGCATGCCGATAATCTTGAGCAAAACGATGTCGCTCATCACGTCGCGACGCAGTTGCTCGTCTACCATGGCGGCCCCGCCATACTTGATAACGACCGTCTTGCCGGTCAGGTTTTTAATCCACGGCAGCGCTTCGAACAGCAGCTGCGCAGTTGCTTCGTTGGATTCGCTCGAACGACAATCGCGTGCGAATTTCATAATCTGCCTCGTCTTTCGTATCGTTATCGCGCTGTGCTCCGCTGCCCGCAATCGCGGCGAGATGCGCAGCGTGCCTGGAGTCTAGGAGCGGTAGTCACCATTGATTGAGATGTACTCGTGCGTGAGGTCACAGGTCCACACGGTCGTTGCCGCGTCGCCTGCGCCCAGGTCGGCCGAAATCACGATCTCGGGCGCCTCAAAACGTCGCAGGGCCTCGTCCTCGTCAAAAGGAACAGTCAGGCCATCGCGGCAGACGGGCATGCCCATCATGTCGATGGAAACGTCTTCCTGATTAAACTTTACGCCGCACTTGCCGAGCGCCATGGCAACGCGACCCCAATTGCAGTCGTGGCCAGCGATGCAGGTCTTGACGAGCGGCGAGTTGGCGACGGCGCGGGCGGCGATATCGGCTTCCTCGTCGTTGGCGGCGCCGGTGACGTTAACCGTCACGAGCTTTGACGCACCCTCGCCATCGGCCGCGATGTTACGCGCCAGGCTCTCGCACACCTCGTGCACGGCAAAGGCCAGCTCGTCAAAGGCGTCAGTGCCCTCGACGATGGCCTCGGCATCCGCGGCGGCAGCGCCAGAAGCCAGCATGATACAGGTGTCGTTGGTCGAGGTATCGGAATCGACCGTCACTTTATTAAAGGTCTGTTTAACGGTCGAGAGCAGTAGGGTGTGGAGCGCCGCCGACTCGACGGGGGCATCGGTAGTAATGACCGCGATCATGGTGGCCATATTGGGCATGATCATGCCCGATCCCTTGCACATGCCGCCCACCGTATAGGTATTGCCTGCGTGCCCCGCGGCCTCGCTGCTGTAGCGAACGGCATACTCCTTGGAATGCGTATCGGTCGTCATGATGGCACGGGCTGCATCGGCGCCGCCATGGGCAGAGAGTGCCTCGTAGGCGGACGGAATTGCCGTCTCAAACGTGTCGATCGGCAGAATCTGTCCGATCACGCCCGTGGAGGCAACTAAAATCTGTTGGGGTTCACAGCCAATGACCTGCGAGGCGATATTGCACGTCTCACGCGCACAGGCAAGGCCGGTCTCGCCCGTGGCGGCGTTCGCGTTGCCGGAGTTGATTGAAACACCGGCGATGATGCCATAGCCCTTGTCCGTACCGCCCAGGTTGGCACGGCTCACCTGCACGGGCGCCGCACAAAAGCGGTTAGTCGTAAACACGCCGGCCCCGGGACAGGGTTTATCGGGCACAACGAGCGCGTAATCCAGGCGCTCGGGATTCTTGCGGAATCCGGCATGGATGCCCGCCGCCTTAAAGCCGGCTGCCGCCGTTACGCCGCCCTCTACGGCACGAATCTTGATATCGAACTGCTCAGCATTCATCGTCTTTACGACTCCTTATGTCAAACAAAAAATGGGCATCGGTTGGTGCGCCATGCCAGCCACAATCATGAGACCAGCTTAAAAGTGGCGCCAAACTCGATACCCGACTACCAAATCGTTAATAATCGAATGTGCTACACCGGGCACGCCACTGTGGGCAAGCCTCGTCGCTCGTCAAAACCAAAGACGATGTTGGCGCACTGGACCGCCTGGCCCGCAGCGCCCTTGCACAAATTGTCGATGGCGCCCGTCGCCACCAGCACGCCCGCACGCTTGTTGAGCGCAAGGCCGATCTGGGCGGCATTGGTACCGACAACCGAAGCCGTCTTGGGCTGCTGGCCGGCATCGAGCACGCGCACAAAGGTACGACCGGCGTAGAACTTCTTGTAATGGTCGACGGCATCCTCAAGAGTCAGCGCTTCGAGAGCCTGCGTTGCGAGCGGCAGCGTCACCGTAGAGAGCAGGCCGCGCTTGAGCGGTGCCAGGTGCGGAGTAAAGACGACGCGATCGGTAAGGCCCAGAATTTGCTCGATTTCTGGCGTATGGCGATGTTTTCCTACGCCATAGGCCTCCAGATTCTCGTCCGCGCTGCAAAAATGGGTGCGGGTGTTGCACGACTTACCGGCACCCGTCACGCCACTGATGGCGTCGACGACTACGGGGCCGCTCTGGGCCACCCAGCCCGCACGCACGGCAGGCGCGGCAGCAAGACTCGTTGCGGTGGGATAGCAACCGGCGCAGGCGACCAGTACGGGCTTGCCGTCGGCGTGGTCGGATGCAGCGGTCTCTAAGTCCTGGCAGAACAACTCGGGCAGACCGAAGGCACGTGTTTTAAGCAACTCGGGGCTCGTGTGCTCGGCGGCATACCATGTCTCAAAGACGGACGCGTCGCTCAGACGGTAATCGGCCGAAAGATCAAAGCAAGAGACACCCGACGCAAGCAGAGCGGGCACCTGTGCCATGGCAGCCGTGTGCGGCACGGCGAGAAATACCGCATCGCAGCTCTTGAGTTCAGGGGCGTCATGCGTGGTGAAAACCAGATCGCTCACGCCAGCAAAGCTCGGATACACCGCGGACAGCAGCTGGCCGGCATCGGCGTTGGACGTAATGGCAACAAGTTCAAACTCGGGATGGCCGAGCACGAGGCGAATAAGCTCGGCGCCGGCATATCCAGCCGCGCCGACGATTCCAACCTTTAAAGACATATCGGACTCCTTGTCTGCGGTCTTATGCGTCGTTGCGCATTCCGCAGCCGTCGTTATGAGGTAGGTTGAAACTTTAGCACCCGAGAATGCATATTTACGCAAATAATTTGTGTCTTCATGCATTGAAGCATACCCGACACATTCGCTTGAAAGAATTGACAAAAAATAAGCGAGCTCTGCATTAGCCGCAGCGCATCATACTGCTGGCCAATGCGGAGCCCACCTTATACGGAATACCAAACTTAAGGGTCGCCCAGAGCAGCCTAGAGCTCGACCGGAACCCATTCGTCGTGATTGCAGATAAAAGCCTCGGGGTCCTCGACGCTAAAGAAGACAAGCGTGGGATCGTTAGGCCCCTCATAGTGCTCGCTCAAGCGCTCAAGATGCTTCCACCCGGCCTCGCGCATTTCATCCGAAGCCCGGTCGTCCAGACCCGCACGTCCGCGCAGGATCAACCAACCATGGCCCGGCCACCAACTCGTGGCCTCAAAGCGCTGGTTTTGCAGCAGCTCTTGCCACACATCTTTGGTGCGCGCCGTTACAAACCACAGTTTGCCGTCCTGAATCTGCGCAAACGAGAACGGACGCACATGCGGCTGCCCGTCCACGCTCGTCGCTAGGTACCACGCCGGCACCGACGTCAGATACTCCAGCACCGTATTCAATCCGTCCACGTTTCCTCCTGTCATCTGACCAGTCTTTTTGGAATGGGCAGCCAATTTGGGAAATTAAAGCTCGAGGAGCTCTTCGCTGCCGTCGATATCGCAGAACCGCGCGGCGATGTTGCGGACCGAGAAGAACGCAAGGCGGTCATCGTTGGCACTATCGTGTTGCTCGCCAATGCCCACCATGTGCTTAAAGCCCGTCTGGCGCACCTTGTCACTCACGAATGCATCGTCCTCGAGTGCGGCCTCGCCAGTTAACACGATCCAGCACTCCCCCGGCTTCCAGCCCGACACCTCAAACTTGGGATTCTTGCTCAACTCCGCCCACACGTCCTTGTCGCGCGACGTGCAAAACCACAGCTTGTCGTTATCGACCATGGCAAACGAAAACGGCCTCACGCGGGGCTGATGCCCGTCGTTTGCATCGGTCGTGGCAAGATACCACGCCGGAATGCGCCTGAGATACGAGCAGACGCGTTCGAGCTGAGCCGTGCGATCGATGTCGGTCATAGAGACCCCTTTCTTGCGCTCGAATCGAGCTTAGACGAGTTGAAGATTGATAACGACAACGCATGCCACCAGCAGCGCCATCGCCACCGCGGCCAGTGCATCCCCGCGGCCAAACGTAAGCGCATGCAGACGCGTGCGTCCCCGCTCGCCGTGATAGCAGCGCGCATCCATGGCGGCCGAAAGCGTCTCGGCATGACGGAACACGCCAGTAAACAGCGGAATCGCCACACTGCCGAGCATGCGCACGCCACCGAGCGGACCGCCCGTCACGCGCGCGCCACGGCTTGCCTGTGCATCGGCCGTCTGTTTCATCTCGGTGGCAAATTGTGGCATAAACCGCAGTGCGATACCCATAATCATGCCGAGCTCGTGCGCCGGAAGCCCCACGCGCGCGAATGGTGCGAGCAGGCGCTCAAAACCCGCGGTGAGGTCGAGCGTCGGCGTGGTGAGCGTAATGGCGCTCATGCCGGCCATCATCATCGTCAGACGACACGCCATAAACGTCGCAGAACGCAGCGAGCCCTCGCTCACCTGCAAAAAGCCAAACTGCCACAAAATGCGGCCACTCTGATCGGAAAACAGGTTGAGCACCGCGACCACCACGACAATCGCCAGCAGTGGTGCCATCGACGATAGGACCCGACGCAACGGAACCCGGGCCGCGACATAGACCAGCACGACAAAAATTTCGACCGGAACCAGCCCGCGGAAGCTGCCGACGGTGAGCGCAGTGATCAGAAATGCGAAACCTAGGAGCAACTTAGTGCGCGGATCCAGGCGATGCACTGCGCTTTCCCCCGGATAGTAGCTGCCAAATGAGAATGCCTCCATTAGCAGCCCTCCTCTTGCGTGGCCATCTTGAAACCAGCCTGACGCGACGCCCTCAAAGGTCCGTCCGCGCAGCCTAGCAGCATGCCGGACAGCTCGTCGGCCAGCGACTCAACCGTATAAAGCTTGTCGCAGCGGAGCGGCACACCGGCTTGCACGAGCGACAATGCCATGCGCTGCGCAGCGGGAACGCCCAAACCGATCGATTTGAGCTCGTTCGCGTGCGCAAAAACCTGTGCGGGCGTTCCATCGGCAAACACCGCGCCCTCGTTCATCACAACGATACGGTCACAACAATTTGCCAGGTCATCCATGCTGTGCGAAACCATGACAACGGTCAGGCCCTCACGATGGAGCCGATCGATGAGCTCCAGGAAATCCCTGCGCGCAGCCGGATCGAGCCCCGCCATGGGCTCGTCGAGCACCAGGACCTCGGGCTCCATGGCGAGCACGCCGGCAAACGCCACGCGGCGCTGCTGACCGCCCGAAAGCTCAAAGGGGCTCTTGTCGCCTATCGCGGCAAGGTCGAGGCCCACGCGCGCAAGCGATGTTGTGACACGGCGAACAACCTCGTCTTGCGGCAGGCCAAGGTTGCGCGGGCCAAACGTCACGTCCTGCGCCACGGTCTCGGCAAATAGCTGGCGCTCGGGATACTGAAACACCACGCCGACCTTGGCCTTAACCGCGGCGGCGCCTTTCTTGCTTGATAGGTCGAGCCCCAGTGCGCAAACGCTCCCCTCCTGTGGACGAATCAGCCCGTTGAGATGCTGAACCAGCGTTGATTTACCCGAGCCGGTATGACCCGCCAGGCCCAGAAACTCGCCGCGACGCACCGTCAGCGAAACATCACGTAGCGCCCAGGGGCTGTTTGGATCGTTGCCCCAAAGAGCCTGTTTGCCCGATGCGCCCACAGTGGTCGAGCGCTTGCGCCATCGGCGGCGCTCGCGGGCGCTCAGCGAGTAACTATGCGAGAGGTGCGAAATCTCGATGACGGGTTCCGACGCGACCATCCCGTCGGCTGCAGAGGATGCATGGTCAAGCACACGAGAATCGGATGCGGAGGGCCGCCCAGCGACGTCCGCCCCGCTCCGCTCAGCATAAACCTGTGCAATCTCGGCGACCATATCCGCCTCACGCACCTGCGCGCAAACGGGTACGCCCTTCGCGCGGAGTGCCCTACCTAGACAGCACGACGCCGGCATATCCAGGTTGAGCTGGGCAAGTTCGTCCGCCCGCGTCAGAATCTCCTCGGGCGCACCGAGCATGGCAACGCGCCCCGCCCGAAACACCGCGACACGATCGGCCTCGGCGGCCTCTTCCATAACGTGCGTAATCATCACGATGGTCATGCCGCGATCGTGCAACGAGCGGCAAACCTTCATGAGACCCTTACGTCCACGCGGATCGAGCATCGAGGAAGCCTCGTCCAATATGAGCACGCGCGGTTCCATGGCGAGCACGCCGGCAAGCGCCACGCGCTGCTTTTGGCCGCCCGAAAGTGCATGGGTCTCGCGGCGCTCAAAGCCCACCAGGCCCACACCCTTCAGCGCCTCGCGTACGCGCTGCGCAATTTGCGCCGATGGCACGCCAAGGTTTTCGGGACCAAACGCAACGTCATCTTCGACAAGCGTTGCCACCAGCTGATCATCGGGATTCTGGAATACCATGCCCGCGGTCGAACGAATGTCGTAGACCAACTCGGGATCGGATGCATCCATGCCGTTGATACGCACCGTTCCTGCATCGGGCTGCAGCAGCGCATTCAGATGCTTGGCAAACGTCGACTTGCCCGACCCATTGCCGCCGAGGATGCAGAAAAACTCGCCATCCTCGATGTTCAGATCGATACCGTCGAGCGCCGGCGTGACACCGTCATAGCTAAAGGAAACGCCTCGACAATCAATCATGCGCGGCCTTTGACCTGGTTCTTTTTAGGCGTGATGAGGTTGGAGACCGCCTTGTACACTGCAAGCGTGAGCACCGAGTTGAGCACGGTCTTGATAAGGTTGAACGGCAGCACGGCAGGAACCATGAGCGGAGCGATCGCATCGACCGAGCCATACCAGAACCATACGCCAATGGTAAGGTTTGCGACCATAGACAGCGCCGTAGCGGCAATGACGCCGAACACCAGGCCAATCACGGCACCCTTATAGGTATGCATCTTCTGGTAGACGATAGCCGCGGGCAGAATGTAGCCCAGCGTGGCAACCAGGTTCATAAGCGCACCGACCCAGTCACCCGTGGTGAGCGCGTGAATAACGATAGCCATAGCGGCAACAGCAGTACCGGTGCCGGGACCATACGCAAAACCGCACACCATCGCCGGCACCAGCGACGGGTCGTAGGTCAAAAACGGCGCCGAAGGAAGGATGGGCAGCTGCACGTACATAAACAGGGCGCCCAAGGCGCACATCAGCGCCATGGTAACGAGCTGTTTGGTGCTCCACCTATTCGTGTTCTCAAAATGGATATGCTGCGACTGTTCAGACATAAGATCACCTGCCTCTTTCATCCGGACTCTAACCGTTGGTACTGGGATTTCACCAGTTCAGCCGACATGCGAACCAACGCACGCACGGGTCGCGGACTCATCGGCTCGGACGCAGGTACCTCGCCTGCGCCACGGCGCCCCTCTGGCACCGTCCGATTTACCGCCAGTGGGGAATTTCACCCCGCCCTGAAACAGCAATTGGAAGTGTAGCACGAGCAGGTATTCGCGCAAGTATGTCAAGGGTAATTTATGGTGGGGATCAGTTGCCGCAACAACCACGTTCCCCACCCTCCCCAAAGTAACGCGCTTTTCGCGGCAAAGCCGCGAAACAGCGTCCGGGATACGTATCCCCAACAACCACGTCCTTCTCCGCCCGCCGACTTCAAGGCCGTAAACGCAGGGGATCCGGGGGCGTGACGGGGTTTCTCTCCGGAACATTCCGCAGGACGCAAAGAGGCTCCGCAGCGCAAAGCGCGATGCGGAGCCTCTTTGCATGTCCGAGGACGTTCCGGAGAGAAACCCCGTCACGCCCCCGGGATTCCCGGTGGGAGTTCTAGACCTTGTCGGCCTTAGTACATACCGCCGCCCTGCTGACCGGCGGTAGCAGCAGCGATAGCATCCTCAAGCTGAGTGTTCTTGGGCACATCGGAAACCGTGGCCTCGGTGATGAGGATCAGGCTGGCGACAGAAGCAGCGTTCTGCAGGGTGACGCGGCTGACCTTGACGGGGTCGAGGACGCCCATCTCGATCATGTCGCCCCACTCGCCGCTGGCAGAGTTGAGACCCTGGCCAGCGGGCAGCTCGGCGACCTTGTCGACCACGACAGCGCCCTCAAAGCCAGCGTTCTTGGCAATGGTTGCGACCGGAGCGGTCAGAGCCTTCTTGACGATGTCGACGCCGATCTTCTCCTCGGGGTCGTCGATCTCGACTGCATCGAGCGCAGACACAGCGTCCATGAAGGCGACGCCGCCGCCAGCGACAATGCCCTCCTCGACAGCAGCGCGGGTTGCCTGCAGGGCGTCCTCGACGCGGTGCTTGATCTCCTTGAGCTCGGACTCGGTGGCAGCGCCGACCTTGATGACGGCAACGCCACCGGAGAGCTTGGCCAGGCGCTCCTGGAGCTTCTCGCGGTCGAAGTCAGAGGTGGTGTTCTCCATCTCGCCCTTGATCTGAGCAATACGGGCGTCGATGGCCTCCTTAGAGCCAGCGCCGCCGACGATGACGGTGTTGTCCTTGGAGATGGTGACGGACTTAGCGGTACCGAGCATATCGGCGGTGATGTCAGCGACCTTCACGCCCAGCTCGTCCAGAGCAGCCTGACCACCGGTGAGGACGGCGATGTCCTCGAGAATGCGCTTGCGGCGATCACCGTAGCCCGGAGCCTTGACGGCGCAGACGTTGAGGGCGCCGCGGATCTTGTTGAGGACGAGGGTGGGCAGAGCCTCGCCGTCGATGTCCTCAGCGATGATGAGCAGGCCACGGCCAGCGCGCTGGACAGCCTCGAGAACAGGCATGATGTCCTGGACGCTGGAGATCTTCTGGTCGGTGATGAGGATGTACGGATCCTTCATCACGGCCTCCATGCGGTCGTTGTCCGTGACGAAGTAAGCGGAGACGTAGCCCTTATCGAACTGCATGCCCTCGACGGTGTCGATGGTGATGTCGAACGTCTGGGAATCCTCGACGGTGATGACGCCGTCCTTGCCCACGACTTCCATGGCCTCGGCGATCTTCTCGCCGACCTCGGGGTCACCGGCGGAGATGGTACCGACGGAAGCAATCTGCTCCTTGGTCTCGACCGGCTTGGCCTGCTTCTTCATCTCGGCGACGGCGGCGTTGACGGCCTTGTCGATGCCGCGACGGATGGCCAGCGGGTTGGCGCCAGCGGCGACGTTGCGAAGACCGTCGTTAACGATGGCCTGAGCGAGCAGGGTTGCGGTGGTGGTGCCGTCACCCACGGTGTCGTTGGTCTTGGTGGCGACCTCCTTCACCAGCTGGGCACCCATGTTCTCAATGTTGTCCTCGAGCTCGATCTCCTTGGCGACGGAAACGCCGTCGTTGGTGATGGTCGGGGCACCGAACGTGCGCTGCAGGGCGACATAGCGACCCTTGGGGCCCATGGTGACGGTAACGGCATCGGCCAGAGTGTTGACGCCCTTGGCGAGCTTAGCGCGGGCATCGGTATTGAACGTAATGTTCTTTGCCATGGTAGGTAATCCTCCAAAAGAAATGTGACTCACGTCGCCGCTTCCGAGTCCTATGCGGCGACCGCGTTCAAAGACGAATCAGAGAGCCTGATGAGACTAGGCCTCGACGACGGCGTAGATGTCGTCGGCGCGCATCAGCAGATACTTCTCGCCGTCGACCTTGACCTCGTTGCCACCGAACTTGCCGTAGATGACAACGTCGCCTTCCTTGACGTCCATGGGGATGCGCTCACCCTTGTCGTTGACCTTGCCAGCGCCAACGGCAACGACGGTGCCGCGCTGCGGCTTCTCCTGAGCGTTGCTGGCGATATACAGACCAGAAGCGGTCTTCTGCTCGGCCTCGTCGGGCTTGACCAGAACACGATCTGCAAGCGGTTTCAAAGACGACATGCTTGTCTCCTCCTTTTTGGGCCGCGTGGTTATGCCACGCGAATTAACCCTATTTGTTTGCGTACGCGTTGAATGGTACCCACGAATGGCGGGTTATACAACACAGAGTCAAAAAATCTTATTTTTTGACACTTAGATTTTCTGAATGCCGGGGGGATAACTTGTGCGCAGCTCCCGTGTGGCGCCGGAGGGGCGGGGCATAAGGTTTCCTGCTCGGGCAGTCCTGCTCGCACGAAGGCCACATTACGTGGCCTTCGGCTCGTGCGGAACTCGCGATAAACCTTATATCCCGACCCTCCGGAGCCACACGGGAGCCAAGTTAACTAGTTCGGGCGCGGCATTCAGAAACGTCAGTGCAGCAAAATGGCGATGCGGATAGGAACATGGCCATGGCTTTCGCTGCATGCACGGGTCCCCTGGGGAGCACCGTGCATTTTTGGGAGTATTCAGCAGACCAGGATGGCTGTATACGCGCCAGACACATCTTATTGGTCCCAAGGACGCCTTCGACCGGCGATTTGGGTCGGCAGGCAGACCCCATCAGGGCATAAAGGCATGCCTCGTGCCTGCCCGGACGCCAAAATGACGTCAATCCCCATGACATTACCCGACCGCAACGGCGCCGGCAGAGCTCGCAGTGCTGAATACTCCGTTTTTTGCACGGCCCAGGCGGGGGTACATCAGGGCCAGAAAGAACATCCCAACCTTTTTATGCAATCTGTAATGGGAAGTATGCAAAACACCATGAGGCAGCATTGCAAATGTCCAATTTGAACGCGCGGGGCAGCAGAGCCTCCACCCCACGCACAAATCCGGCAGAGCAGGGACGCTCATAACGATTCCCCACCGATATGCAGACGTGGCTCGAGCGCCATCCCAAAATAAGTCGCCCGGGCCGCGTTTAACGACACGGCATGAGCATCAGCGCTCGTAGATGAGGTTACCGGCTAGGTAGGTGGCCTGAACCTTGGTGGCTTGCAGCTCTTGGGGGTCAACGGTGAGCGGGTTTTGGTCCAAGACCACCAGGTCAGCATACTTGCCGGGCTCCAAGCTGCCGAGGTTTTGCTCGTCGCCTGCTGCATAGGCGCTGCCCAAGGTGTAGTTGCGCAAAGCCGTTGCCGCGTCGATGCGCTCGCTCGGCAACCAGCCGCCCTCGGGCCAGTGGCTTTTGGGGTCCTGGCGTGTGATAGCCGTGTAGAGCACGTCCATGCTGGTAACGGGCGTGATGGGGCTGTCGGTACCGAAGGCTTGGCGAATGCCGCGCTGCTTATAGGTTGCGAACGGCCACATGATGCGGCTGCGCTCCAAGCCCAAATCGCGCTCCGGTCCACCCGGGTCGAGCGTAATGTGGCAGGGCTGGCTCGAGGCGACCACGTTGAGCTTGCGCAGGCGGTCGATGTCCTCGGGCAGGAGGTTCTCCAGGTGCTCGAGCGTGTTGTGGCCGTGCTGGGGCAGGCCGTACAGACCGGCGGCTTCCTCGAAGATATCCAGCGCGGCATGAATCGCACCGTCGCCGATAACGTGGATGCGCACGGCGCGGCCGCGCTCCGCAGCCGCCAGAACCAGCTTGCGCATGCGCTCGGCGGAAACCGTCAGACGGCCTTGGTCGCCCGGGAAGCGCGGATTGGCATAGGGCTCGGTGAGATATGCCGTATGTTCGCTCGACACACCGTCAAAGAACTGCTTAAAGCCCGGCGCCGAAAGCAGTGCGTTGTTCGCGTAACGTGCCTGCAGCTCTTCTAGACGCGACTGGTCATCCAGCAGCGTGGGGAACAGATGGGCACGAATGCCCAGCTTGCCGGCTGTCTGCAGTTTGTCGTAGACGTCGTCGCGGATAAAATCGCAGCCCGGCATGGGCATGAGCGACATGTCGCAGATCGAGGTGATGCCCTGCTCGGCCATGCGCCTCATTTGATCGGCGTAAGCGCTTGCGATGCGATCTTCGCCCAGCCACTCAAGGCAGCGCGGCAACAGCTGCATGGCAGCCGCCTCGTGAGCAATGCCCGTGAGCTCACCGTTTGCGTCCTTGTCGTAGCTGCCGCCCGCTGGCGGCTCGCTGTCGCGCGTGACGCCGAGCGCCTCGAGAGCGCGACTGTTGAGCCACAGCGTGTGGCCGTCGCCCGAGTACATAACGCAGGGACGATCGGGAAATACCGCATCGAGCGACGCCTTGGTAGGATGCTCGGGCGGGTCCCAACGGTAGTCGCGCCAGCCCTGCGTCACAACCCAAGCGTCGTCGGGCAGATCCTGGGAAAACTCGAGCGCGTGCCGCACCAGCGCCACCTCGGACGTGCCCCCATCCATGAGCATATACGGCGAGGAACCGACCGAGGTATGAAAGAAGTGCAGATGAGCGTCATGGAAACCGGGGCAGACAAACTGCTCGCCGTAGTCGATAACCGGCGTGGCGGCAGGCGCGGCGGCGATCACGTCATCGGGCTTGCCGACTGCGACGATACGGTCGCCTGCGATGGCAATCGCCAGCTCACGGGCGGTATCGATGCCATCTTGCGAGGTAAAGACGTTCTTAGAGCGGATAATCCGATCGATATGTTGCATGGGCATCCCCATCTCTGGCAGGAAATTCAACACCCCCGAGTGTACTCCACCGCCACAGTTGCAAAACGTCAAGCGGTAAACGGCACCTTTCCCAACCCCAACGGCCCCGCCTGCCCCTTGTGGACGGGGTAGAAATGGTAGATTTCAGGCTTGACAGCCGCATCCAAGGCTGCGTGCATAAGCAATTTGGACCTGTCAAGGTTACGGAGGTATCCATTTCTACCATTTCTGCCCCGTCCCCAAGTGGCAGGTGGCATACTGGAAAGAGCCTGTACGATTTTGCGATAAACCAGCAAGGAGCAAATCGACCATGACGAAGACCAAGGCACAGCAGATTATGGCAGCGACCGAGGCCCGCGCGGCTGATGACGTCACCGCAGCCATCCAAGATATCGCCGCCGAGTTTGAGCCCTACATCATCAAGCAGCGCCGGCACTTCCATAAGCACCCGGAGCTGAGCCTCGCCGAAGAGCGCACGACTTCTGACATCGCCAACCAGCTCGACGCCATGAATATCCCCTACGAGCGCCCGCTTAAGACGGGCCTGGTGGCGACCCTTCGCGGCACCGCACCCGACGCCTACCGCGAGGACGGCACGCCGCGCCGCCGCATCCTGCTGCGCGCGGATATCGACGCCCTACCCGTCACCGAGCAGACCGGCGAGGAGTTCGCCAGCGTCAACGAGGGCTGCATGCACGCCTGCGGCCACGACTGCCACATTGCCATGATGCTCGGCACGCTGCAGATCCTGCGCCATATGACCGACGACATCCACGGCGAGGTCCGCATCGTCTTCCAACCCAGTGAGGAAAACGGCCAAGGCGCCAAACTCATGATCGGCACGGGCGTGCTCGACGGCGTCGATGGCGCCTACGCCGCACACATCTGGAGTGAGGTCGACGCCGGCACCGTAAGCTGCGAGCCCGGTCCGCGCATGGCCAATACCGACTGGTTCCGCATTGATGTCCGCGGCACCTCGTGCCACGGCGCCATGCCCCAGCGCGGCCACGACGCCGTCATGGTGGCGGCCGAGATCGTCAACGCCCTGCAGACCATCGTTTCGCGCGAGATCAGCCCCTACGAGCCGGCCGTCATTACCGTCGGCGAGCTGCACGGCGGCACCGCGCGCAACGTTATCGCCGGTACCGCCTACCTCGCCGGCACGGTGCGCACCTATGGCGATTCGACGCACGAGGAAATGCCCGAGCTCATGCGCCGCATCGTAGAGCACACTGCGGCGGCCCTGGGCGCCGAGGCTGAACTTACCGACTACACCATCGCCAACTACAAGGTCGAAAACGACGTCGCCTCGAGTGAGCGTTGTCGTCAGGCCGTGGTCAAGTGTCTGGGTGCAGCCGGCGAAGGCCATTATCGCGGCACGCTTTCGGGCGAGGATTTCTCGGAGTACCTGCGCCGTGTACCGGGTGTGCTTGCCTTTGTGGGCACGCGCAACCCCAAGATTGGCGCCACGTACGCCCAGCACTCCTGCTTCTATAAGATCGACGAGAGCGTGCTCGCCAAGGGCTCCATGGTAGCCGCTCAGTATGCCATCGACTTTTTGGCCGAGCCCACGCAAGAGGAGCTCGACGGCCCCGCTATCGCCGCGGTTGCCGAGACCAATCCCGATCTGGCAGCCAAGCTACGCTCTGCCAAGGCAACGGCCGCCGAGGCCCGCGACGCCATGCACGACGCCCGCACCGCCCGCCATGCCGCCATCAAGGGCATCCACGAAGCTCGCACCGCCGCTCGTCACGAGGAGAAGCACAACGAGTAGTCGAATCGCGACCATCTCGCAGCCGTAGCCACATCGCGATGTCAAAGCGGGGGCGGACGTTTCGACACGTCCGCCCCCGCTCATTCGTCAAGCACTATTTCTACCATTTCTATCCCGTCCCCAAATGGCAGGTGACAGGGCTACTCGTCTTGCGGGTCCTCGTCGGAGCTTGGCTCGGGTTCCGTCTCGGGCGCGGGTTCCGTCTCGGGCTCGGGCTCCGTCTCGGGCTCGGACTCCGTCGTGGGCTCGGACTCCGGCGCAGATCCCAGGACAGACTCAGGCGCGACATCCGGAGCGCTGTAACCCGAAGGAGCGGACTTCTTCTCGAAGGGCAATACAAACGTCAGGACGTCATCCTTATCCTCATCGGCCCACTCGCTTGCATAGCGTGCGACCCAATAGCCAACGGCACGGTGCTTGAGCATCTTGCCAAAGACCGTTAGAAATACGGTGACGAAAGCGATCAGCACCAGGAACAGCACGAGTGAGATGCCACCGCCGGTAACAATTGCCTCAATACCCGTAGGACGATAGTAGTAGCTATACATACCGACAGAGGCAATAGCGCCAAAGACCGCCGTCAAGATCCATGTGACAACGTTGGCGACCAGGCCCGTCAAAAACTCGGGAAGGAATGAAGCGCAAAACAGCTTGGTCTTATTGTTCTTAAAGGCCGCCCAGACCTTGTCGAGCGAAAACGCGCTCTCGACGCGACCGGTCACCGCAAAGTGCATCACGGCGATATCGGCGAACATCTTAAAGAAGACTCCCAGGACCGCCGTGGCAATCATAGCCAGGACAAGCAGGCCAAGCGAGCCAAACAGCGCAGTCTCGAGCGCAGAAGAGCCGTAATACGAATACGAGCCCGCCGCGCCAATTACCACGCTCTCCACCAGCGAAAGCACTACACCAATAACGGGAATGGCAGCGATAATCTCGAGCACGACCGAAATAACGCTCGAAAAGACCCCGAGGCCAAACGATGTGGAACGCATCAACGGACGATCCATGCCGTCATCGATCTTAAGCGACAGGTCGCGACCCCACTCGATGCCAAAGCCCGAACCGCACACACTCGCCACGCAGGCGGCCAAAAAGCCGATGGCAGCTGCAATACCGCCGATAACGGGAATGAACAGCACGAGCACCGACACGACGCAGATAAGCGCCGGCAAAAAAGCAATCTGGCACACGCGCTGCAGCACGCCCGGAGTCTTGGTCATGTCTTGGAACGCCTGAGCCACACAGCCCTTTGGCGCATTCGCCACGGGCGGTTGCGGAACAAACTGCTGGGGCCGAGACTGTCCCTGGGGAGCGGGGCCGGCGGCCCTGACCTCGGTATTAGGGGCACCGCACACGCCGCAGAACTTGTCGTTATCGCCCATGGGGGCGCCACACTGCGAACAGAACATCGAAATCATCCCTTCGTATCTAGAGCGAATCACCCAGATCGCAAACGACGTCTTTGGCAACATTATCGCGCAATGTGGGGACAAATACCCCAAGATGACCGATTTGAAACGTAGGCGGCTTTATTCAATGGTTCGAAGGGTATATCCGCGCTAGTTCGTGCCGCGGAAGCCCTTGCCCACGATCTCGGAGCTGTCAACGATCGTGATAAACGCATCTGGATCGATATCGCGGGTATAGCGGCGCAGTTGCACTGCCTCGCGACGGCTCAGCACGCTCATGATCACCGTCACGCAATTGCCCGAGAAGGCACCGTAGCCGCGGCTGATCGTTGCCGTGCGGTTGAGATGCTTGACGATAAACTCCTCGACTTTGCGCGGTTCGGAGCAAATAATCGTACAGACCTTGCGCAAGTGAATGCTCTCGATGGCCTTGTCGACCACAAGCGTCTTGGCAAACAGGCCGAGCACGCAGTACAGGCCAACGCGCGGACCGTACAAAAAGGCCGCGATAGTCACGATGCCGATATCGACCAGTAGCAAGGCGCGTCCGATCTCGAGCGTCGTGCGACGCTTGAGGATCATGGCAAGGATATCGGTGCCGCCCGTCGAGGCGCCAATATCAAAGACAATGGCACTGCCGAGCGCCGGCAAAATCACGGCAAAACACAGGTCGAGCCACATATCGCCCGTCATCGAAACATCCGGCGGAATGAAGAGCTCAAACAGCGAGACGTAGGCCGAAAGCGCAAACGAGGCAAAAACGCTCCAAAGGATTGCCTTGCGCTCCAAAAAGATAAAGCCCAAGACGACGAGAACCGCATTGATGATCCACATAAAGACGCCGACGGGCAGAGTCGGGAACAGCGTGGAAAGAATGACCGACACGCCCGAGGTTCCGCCGAAGGCAAAGTGATTGGGGGTTTTAAAGGCCACGATGGCGAACGCCGTGAGGATCAGGCCCAGATTGAGCTCGGCGAAAAAGCGCGGGAAGCCCGGCTCCTGGCTGCGCTTGCGGCCGGCACGCTCGCCGCGCTCGATATCGGCGCGATCGACCACGCGCTCCATCGGCACCACGGGAGGACGATGCACCTCCTCGGCGGCACGCGATGCCGCCTCTGCCGCGGCGGCCTCAATCGCCCATGCCTTGCTTTCTGTTTCGTGCTCGTCGGCCATTACGGCAACCCCTCGTTAACAATTTGGAAACAATGCGCCCATTAGGGTAACGCGGAACGCGAAGATTGCAACCCTAAGTTAGACGAGCGGAATGACTACATCGAGGGCATATAGAAAACGGTCGACCGCACTTTTGCTTGCGCGGTCGACCGTTTAGCGTTTTCGCAGGTAAAACCTATCGAAACAAACCTGTCCCTATTTGGTAGGTTACTCGTGCTGGCTGGTGCGATGCTCGTACTCCTCGGGGGTGATGACATCCTCGATGCGCAG
The DNA here is from genome assembly GCF_052118785.1 of Collinsella sp. LCP21S3_A9. Classification (NCBI taxonomy): domain Bacteria; kingdom Bacillati; phylum Actinomycetota; class Coriobacteriia; order Coriobacteriales; family Coriobacteriaceae; genus Collinsella; species Collinsella sp. LCP21S3_A9. The sequence continues at coordinate 69,766 of NZ_JBQKGN010000008.1, forward strand.
GTTGACGCCTGCCACCTCAAGGCCGGTCATCGCGGCCAGACGCTCGGTCACGCGCGCCTTAACGTCGTCGAAAATCGCGGGTGCGTAGGCGCCGTACTCGATAATGACGGAAATGTTGACGACCACGCGGTTGTCATCGGTGACCTCGACCGTCACGCCCTTGGTCAGGTTCTCGGCACCAAACTGCTCCTGCACAAAGTGCATAAGGTTGCCCTTCATGCCCAGGACGTGCGGCACCTCGCGGGTGGCCATGGCGACGATCTTCTCGATCACACCGTTGGAATAGGTCAGCGAATCCTCGGACTCGCCCGCTTCCTCGTCATCCTCGTCCGCATCGTCGGCGGGCTCGGCCTCGACGAGCGCCCCGTCCTCGAGCGTTACGTCCTCAGCCTCGGCGGCGACGGTCTCGTCTGCCTCGAGCTCGGTATCGGCCACATCGACCTTCGTGTTAAAAGCCATGGTTCCTCCTTATGCCCACCGCGCACGCGGCGGTCGAATACATACTAGCGGCCGCTAAACAGACGGCCGAAGAAGTTGACGATCCCGTTCTCGCCGTCACGGATCTGGCCAATCACGGCGCCGATCAGCACAAAGAATGCGATGACGAGTGTGTCCCATAGGCCGAGCGTGAGCACCAGCACGGCGAGCACAAAACCAGCGACGGCCCCGAGCGTGGTGTTGGGATGACGGACGGCATAGCTCCAGATGGCCGCCCCCGTACCCTTAATGAGACCCATGGCCTCGTCAAAGTCGTTGGCGGCGCTGTCGTGCTGCTCGCCAGCCTCGGGGGTGGTGTCGGCGGACTCGCTCGCCGGCGTAGCGTTCTGGTCGATCGTCAGGCGCGGGGTGCGGACGGTCTTGTCTTGATTGGTATCACTCACCGGAAACCTCCACGGTCTGGACGGTAGTCTTGGACGGCAAAAAACGGACGCGCGCGGTCGTGCCCGGCGTGCCGAGCATGGTGTCGCAGGCCTCCTCGATACGTTGCTGCATCGCGGTTGCAAGGGAGGCCACGTCCCGGTCATCGAGCGCGATGGCGTCGACCTTAAAACGGACGAGCGATTCGTCGGAACCCTGCACGCGCGCCTCGACATGCTCGACCATCACACGGTCGTCGCGCTCCGCCGCAGCGCGAGCGCACGAGGAAAGCGCTGCGAGGGTGACCTCGATGTTGCGCTCCCCCGCCGGATGTACGCAGGACGGCTCGCGACGCGCGAACATCAGGCGGAAAAACCCGATGAGCACGCCAAGTGCCACGATGGCGGCGCACACCGTAACGACGACGCGAGGCATGGTGTCACGCAACAGCAGCATAAAGCGATACGTATACGGTCCCCAGAACTGGCAGACAAGCGTGCCCAGCGCCACGATGGCGGCGGCAAGGTACACGGTTGCTAGGGCTCGTTTGAGTACGCGCACGCGCGCTCCCTTCAGGTTTCGGTCCACAGAATGCAAAACGATTCGCATCATTATAAAAGAGCCGGGTCCGGTGCCATACGCACGCGGATCCGGCTCATCTATTCCACGAGGCTTGTATGCTCGCTTCATTATGCCCAGATATGCACGGCTTAACCCGTGCAGGCGCTACTCCTCCTCGAGGGCAGCGATGACCTCGTCGGTCATGTCCATGGTGCTGTAAACATCCTGAACGTCGTCGAGCTCCTCGAGACGGTCGATGAGGCGCTGGACCTTCTTGGCGTCGGCACCGGAGACCTCGGTCGGGGTGGTCGGAACCATAGTGGTCTCGGAGCCCTTGACCTGGATGCCCTGTTCCTCGAGCGCCTTGGAAACAGCCATGACGTCGTTGGCGGCGGTCCAAACGATCCACTCCTCGCCGGCGTCCTCGTAGTCGTCGCCACCGGCCTCGGCGATAGCCATCATGAACTCTTCCTCGTCACCGGCAGCACCGTTGGCGATCATGGTCTCCTTCTTGGCGTTCTCGTCCAGGATCTCCTTGGCGACGACGATCTGGCCCTTGCGCTCAAACTGGAAGGCGACGGAGCCGGAGGTGCCCAGGTTGCCGCCAGCGTGGGAGAAGGCGGAACGGACATCGGCGGCGGTACGGTTGCGGTTATCGGTCAGGCAGTCGACGTAGACGGCAACGCCGGCGGGACCATAGCCTTCGTACACGATGTTCTCGTAGACGGCGGCATCGGCACCCGAACCGAAGGCCTTGTCGATAGCGGACTTGATCTTGTCCTTGGGCATGGACTGAGCCTTGGCCTTGGCAACGGCAGCGGCGAGGCTGGCGTTGTTCTCGGGCAGCGGGTCGCCGCCGAGACGGGCAGCAACGGTGATGTTGCGGCTCAGCTTGGAGAAGAGGGCGGAACGCTTGGCGTCCTGCGCGCCCTTACGATGCTTGGTTGTGGCCCACTTAGAGTGTCCGGACATACGTGTCTCCTATCGGTTTCGACCTAAAGCCCAGCGCAGATGCTCGGGCAATATAAACAAACGTCGTTATGATATACCTACTGGCCTGCGAGATAAACCCCAAAATGAAGGCGTCGTGATGATGCAGCCCCTTGGTGCAAAGTAACCTGTCCCCTTTGCACCAAGTTAGAACCAGAGGAGGTCGCTGCGGGTGATGGTGGCGCCGATGGCGAAGGGCATGCAGGCGATGACTGGATACAGGTAGCGCATGTAGGTCGAGCCGTTGCAGGGACCGATCAGGCACACGGCGAGCACACCCAGCAGCGGCACCCAAATGGCCAGCCCGCGCCACGAATGACGACGTAGCAGATAGACCACCACAGCGATCATGATCCACACATAGGTGGCCGAGCTCATGGTGAGCGAGATAAACGGGATGCGTTGTACTGCCACGCGATACAGGTTGATCAGGTGGTCGCACCAGCGCACAACCTTGCTATCGACCGGATGGAAGTCGAAGTACTTGAGGTTATCGGGCTTCGCCATGATCTCGGCACTGCGCGCCGTGCTGTAGACCCACGCATCGCGGGCACTCGGATAAAAGTAGCCGTAGTAGTTATTGATGAGCGCCGAGATATAGCACTCGGGATCCTTTTTGAACATCTGGGCCCACGCCTCAAAATAGGCCTTGATGTCCTCCTGCGAGGCGTACTCGTTAAAACAGTTTTTTACGGCATCCGACTTGTCGGGGTTGTAACGGCGGCCCAGATTCTCGTACTTGAGCACCCGATCGATCGCAGCGCGTTCCTTATCGGTCACCAGACCGTCGCAGGGAGCTTCCTCAATCGTGCCGTCGTCTTTGACCTTGGGGTTAACGCCCGAATTAAGGCCGTCGTGCTTTTGGACGAAGCGCGCCGTCTGTTGAAACGGAATCGAGAGGATCTCGCGCTTGGAGCCCGGCGTGATATCGTGCGCGGGCATAAAGACCTTGGTAAAGTACATGTTGGAGGCAAGGCAGAGCACGAGCACCGCGAGAACGCCGGCCCAGCGGAAGCGCGGCGTGGCGCATGAGGGTGCGACGCCAGACTGTTTGACCACGCGACGGGCCACATGCGCGTCCCAGGCGCAAAACGCCGCCGCAATCACGCAGGCCGCCAACGGAAAGACCAGGCCGCCATTGCGCAAAAACGTGGAACCCATGGCGCCCAGCACGAGCAACAGCCAGTCGTGGCGCGCAAAGAGCACAGGCGTGCGCTCGCCCGCGCGCTCGGCATTGACATCGCGACGGGGCAGGCCACATGCCACGAGCTTGACGGTCTGAACGAGCAGTACCAGAAACGCATCGGCAAACAGTACGTCTTTGGTCAGCAGCGCCGCGTAGTTGGAGAACATCGGCATAAACGCAAAGAACAGCAAGATGACGCCGCGGACCGGCAGGCTCACGCCCAGCTTGCGCAGCGACGATATGGAATAGGCCACGCAGGCGGCCGTGATGACAAATTGGGCGCAGGTGTAGATGGCAAGACCCGCATTGGCGCTATTGAATAGCGAAAGCCCCAGTTGCACACACGAGCCGATGATGGCCGTGTGCACCACCGGATGATGGCCGTTGAGCAGCACGTTGGGGTTAAGCAGGCGCAGGTAGTCGCTCGTGCCGTTGGGGTAGTTGAACCATTGGCGGATCTGCGCGCCCGTATCTCCCATAAAGAGGCCGGGCAGCGAGGCGATAAGCGTGGGCGCCCAGACAATCATGAGTACAAGAAACGGCCCAACAAAAGGATGGACCGAGAGCACGGCGTGGGTAACACGCCACACGCGGCCAAAATGCGCCTCCGAAAACGGAATGCGGCGAGAACTCAACCAATCCAAAAACTCAAAAGCCAGATAGAAGGACACAATCGCCAGAAGCATCCAGCCCGCGCCGCCAATCCAGGCGCAGATAACACGCGCCTTGTCGCCCAGCACAATCTCGGCCGAATCGGTGAGGTCGTAACTGCGGCCGAACACCATGCAGACGGCAAAGAACAGCGACGGCAGCACGACCGAGGGGCGCCAAGCGTCACCGCGGCCAAAGAACACATAGCGAAACGGCAGCGTGAGCAGGCAGGCCAGCGCGAGCAGCATCACAGCGTCGGTATGGCCGGCAAATGAGAGGAGTACCTCGTAGCACACGTAAAGTATGCCCGAGGCCTTTGGATCGATCGCCAGGACCGCGTTGCTCGACACCGGGGCGGGATCGATGGAAAACGCCGTGGTCGCCAGCAGGGCGAGCAAAAATGCGACGAGCGTCTGCTTGGCGGGATAGCGCTTAAACCAAACGATGCGGGCGGCGTCGCGCGCAGCCGTTGTGGAGAGATCGGAATCCTTCACAGTCCGAAAAGCCTTTCTAGAAACCTGCCAAAAAGGGACAGGTTTATTTTGGCAGGTTTTATCTGGGGAAACGTTACGGTTCTGTCATCGTTGCCTGGCAAAACCGCCACAAAGGCGCCTGTCCCCTTTGTGGTGGTATGTGGTGGTTAGGCGTCGAGATAGATGCGCTGGGGACGGTTGCGACGGAGGGCAAAAATGATGAGCGCCAGGCCCGCAATCACGAGCGGCAAACTCAGCAGCTGGCCCATGGTGATGACGCCGCCCAGCAGATAGCCCAGCTGGGCATCGGGCACGCGCACGAACTCAACGAAAAAGCGGACGATGCCGTAACCCATCACAAACACACCCATAAACGTACCCTGGGGCAGCAGCGGTTTTTTGCGGCTGAGCACCTGCAGAATGCAAAAGAGCACAATGCCCTCGAGAAATGCCTCGTAGAGCTGGGATGGATGGCGCGGCATATCGCCCGCGGTGCCGCCAAAGATCACGCCCCAGGGCAGATCGGTCGGCTTGCCCCACAGCTCGCCGTTGACAAAGTTGGCGCAGCGCCCCAGGCACAGGGCCAGCGGAGCACCGATAACGGCAAGGTCGGCGATGGTCCAGGCGTCGAGCTTGTACATGCGGCACACGAGCACGCCGCCGATGATGCCGCCCACCAGGCCGCCATGGAAACTCATGCCGCCTTCGTTGGTGGCAAAGATCTCGAGCGGATGCGCCCAGTAGTAGCCGTCACCGTAAAAGATGACGTAGAACAGACGGGCGCCAATGATGAGGCCAAAGACCACACCAACCACGACACTCATCAGGTCGTCGACCGTAATGTCAAAACCCCAACGACGCTGCGTGCGGTACATGACGACCGCCGTGAGCAGAGCTCCGACCACATAGGCCAAGCCGTACCAGTAGATGGTGATGGGCCCCGCCGAAATGGCGACAGGATCAAGCATATGGTAGAGGTCGTTGAGCATATCGGTCCCCCTGCTCCCTACATACAAATGCGGCCGCGGGCCTTTCGCTCGCAGCCGCACATTTGGGCATGACGTCTATGCGGAGCACATCGCCCGCAGCTTTCGCTTCTCAGAACGGCGCATACTCGTCGTACAGATCCTCGACCTCGCCGGAGGCATTGACCTGCTCGACACGCGTAACGCCGGGCACGTGCTCCTTGAGGATACGCTCGACGCCCATGGAAAGCGTCAGAGCGCTCATGGGGCAACCGGCGCAGGCGCCCTGAAGCTCCAGCTTGACGACGCCCTCGTCATCAACGCCCATATACTCCATGTCGCCGCCGTCGGCCTGCAGGTTGGGGCGAATCTCTTCAAGAACCTTCTTAAGCAGCTCTTCGTTAACAGCCACAGGGGCTCCTTTCTCACAATAACGCGGGCGCGCCCGCGGACAGAGCTATGTTACTACAGCCATGTACCCGCTCGCGAGCCGTCCATGCGCGCGGACACGACTTTCACGAGCAGTTAATTTGACAGTCAATTTGGAACGGGGCTTAATTAGCCGCTTTTGCCAACGCCCGGCGCTCGTACACGCTGCCGCTACTGCTGCGTTTGTTCCCCGGTACCAATGTGGACATCGACGATAACCTGGCGGAAGCTAATGCCGCAGGAGTCGAGAATGCGGCGACTGATGCGGCCGTCGTCGGTGTCGGCGTACTTATTGTCCAGATAGACAACCTCGCCCACACCTACCTGCGCCAGGATTTTGGCACAGTCGTGGCACGGGAACAGCGTGACGTAGACCGTGGAACCCTCAAGGTCCTTGAGCGAGCCGCGGTAGTTGAGCACGGCATTGGCCTCGGCATGAACTACGTAGTTATGCTTGTCCTGCAGCGGGTCATCGCTCGTGCCCCACGGGAAAAAGTCGTCGTTGAGCGCCGAGGGCGTACCGTTGTAGCCCACCGAAAGAATGCGGTGGTTGGTGCTGGCGATGCACGCGCCCACCTGCGTATTGGGATCCTTGCTGCGGCGCTGCGCGGCGATGGCCACGCTCATAAAGAACTCGTCCCAGCTAATAACGTCGCGGCGCTTGCCCGACGCGGTTTGATGAAGATCGTCCGACATGGCAGACACCTCCGAAATCGAAATAGTTTGGCCCATTGTAGCAGGTGAAAGGCGGGGCTGTTTCCTCCCGGCGCCGACGTTCTTGGCTTTATGCGCGGCGAGGCTTTTGGTTGATGCGGTACAGCTCGGCGAGACCCCGCAGCGTCAGCGCGTCGTCTACCGTCAGGCTGTGGCCGACCAACGCCGCGAGCGCCTCGGCATCGTCGCCGGTGATGACAATGGGCACGCCGCCCTCGCCTGCCGCCTTGGTCGAGCGCATCTCGGCAAGCACCATGTCGAGCATGCCGTCGATACGGGCCACCTCGCCCAAGACCACGCCCGACCGCATGGCCTCGCGCGTGTTGCGACCGATCACATGCGTGGGTGCCGAGGGCTCGACTTGCGGCAGGCGCGCCGCAGCGGCCGAGAGCGAGCGAGCGCCGAGCGCCAGCCCCGGCGCGATAACACCGCCGACAAAGGTTCCGCGTGCATCGATGACCTCGATATTGGTCGTAGTGCCCAGGTCGATCACGATGCACGGAGAGCCGTAGACGGCACGGGCCGCCACGGCGTCGGCGATGCGATCGGGACCGATCTCGGCCGGGTCGTCGTAGTGCACGGGCATGCCGGTCTTAAGTCCCGGCCCCACGGAGAGCACGCGCCCCGTGCAGGTACGGGAAAGTGCCGCCTTCCACGGGCGCTCGAGCGCCGGCACCACGCAGCTCAGCACTGCTGCCGCGGGAACGAGCACACCAGGCATGCCCGCATCGGCTGCCAGTGCGCCCATGACCCGCGCGAGCCTCATGCGCGCCTCATCGGCCGTAATGCTCGGCGGCGTCGTGATCTCGCACGTCGCAAGCGGGCATTCCTGCGCCGCGGCCGAATCCTCGGCAAACAGACCAAAGCGAATGAACGTGTTGCCCACGTCGACCGTCAATATATATGCGCACCCATTAAGCATCGTCGGCGCTCCTTTCGTCTGCCCAGCAGTATATCGCCTACCCGAACCAGCCATCCCAGGTAGTCATTTTGGGACGGGGCTATTTTAGCTACCCCAATATGTCGGTTGATATTTGCCCCAATCCCAGATAATTCGTCGACTGTCAAAGGGTAGCTAAAATAGCCCCGTCCCAAAATGACTACCTTGCCGCTATACTGATGCGCGGTCGTGCGCGAGCTCACGCGGCGGCCCTTGGTAACCCGACTTCCCGCGCCGTATCCGTAGCGGCGCTTGCGGGGGAAGCGGATATACGCAAAGGAGTTCTATATGGGCAATCCCTCGAACCGCACCTCTATGCGCGGTCAACTCACGCTGCGCGGCGTCGTCATCGGCGTCCTTGGCTGCGTGATTATCACGGCAAGCTCGGCCTACACGGCCCTCAAGATGGGCGCCCTCCCCTGGCCGATCATTTTCGCTGCCGTCATCTCGCTGTTCTTCCTTAAGCTCATGGGCAATGCCAGCCTCAACGAGGCCAACGTTACCCACACCATCATGTCCGCGGGTGCCATGGTCGCCGGCGGCCTGGCGTTTACCATCCCGGGCGCCTGGATGCTGGGCTATGCCGACCAGATCAGCTGGCTCGACATGTTTATCGTGGCGCTCGCCGGCACCATCTTGGGCCTTCTGGCAACGGCGCTCATCCACCGTCACTTTATCGTGGACGCCGCGCTGGAGTTTCCCACCGGCAACGCCGCAGCCCAGACCCTGCGTGCTACCGAGGCTGGCGGCAAGACCGGCAAGCAGCTCTTTGGCTCCATGGCCATCGCAGGCATCTATAGCGTGCTGCGCGACGCCCTGGGCGTGGTGCCCAGCATGCTGTGCACGCTCAATATCCCCGGCGTGACCTTTGCCATCTACAACTCGCCCATGTTGCTGTCCATCGGCTTTTTGGTGGGCTTTGCCCCCGTCGCCTTCTGGTTTGCCGGCGCGCTGCTGGGCAACTTTGGCATTATCGTCGGCGGCACCGCTGCCGGCCTGTTCGATATTGTGACCGCGCAGGGTATCGTCAAGTCCTTAGGCATGGGCCTTATGATGGGCTTTGGCGTCGCCGTCGTCCTTAAAGACATCCTGCCGCAGGTCGCCGGTATCGTCCGCGGTCTTGCCGCCGACAGCTCCACCGACACCGACGAGCAGTCGCTCATCTCGAGCTCGCTTAAGCTCGACGCCGGCATCATCGGCCTGGGCACCGCCGCCATCGCCGTGATCATCGCCATCGCGCTCGACCTTGGCCCCGTCCCAGCCGTCATCGTCACGCTGTTCACCTTTGTCACCACCATCATGAGTGCGCAGAGCTGCGGTCAGACGGGTATCGACCCCATGGAAATCTTTGGCCTCATCGTCATGCTCATCGTAGCGGCCTTCGCGCAGCTTGCGCAGGTCAAGCTGTTCTTTATCGCCGGCATCGTGGCCGTGGCGTGCGGCCTTGCGGGCGACGTCATGAACGACTTTAAGGCCGGCGCCGTGCTGGGCACCAACCCGCGCGCACAGTGGATCGGCCAGGCCATCGGCGGCATCGTGGGCGCACTGATCGCTGCCGCCGTCATGGTCGCGCTCGTCACCGCCTATGGTCCGGACGCCTTTGGTCCCGACAAGAGCTTTGTGGCCGCGCAGGCAAGCGTAGTCGCCACCATGGTCTCGGGCATCCCGAGCGTGCCGTGGTTCGCAGGCGGTTTTATCGCCGGCATCGTCATGTATTGGCTCGGCATTCCGGCCATGATGATCGGTCTGGGCGTGTACCTGCCGTTCTACATGTCGCTCACGGCCTTCTTGGGCTCCTGCGTCAAGCTCGCCTACGACAAGTGGGCCGCACGCCGCGATGCCGTTGCCGAGCTTTCGGACGAGGAGAAGGCTTCCAAGGATGCTGCCTTCCAGGAGCAGGGCCTGGTCGTCGCCAGCGGCCTGTTGGGAGGCGAGTCCATCGTCGGCGTTATCCTGGCGTTTGTCTCCGTCGGCCTGAGTCTGCTGGGCTAAACCCAACAACAATGTACCCGTACAGAGCGCGGGGTCGGAGACCATCCGGCCCCGCGCTCTGTATCTGTCGAAACACTCGGCCGCAACCGCATTTGACGTCCCCCTTACCTGCTCGTCTAAGTTTCACGTCAAGATGACCGCCCCGCCCGCCACGGTGTAGAGTACATGCTGCGAGCGCACCCGCGTTCCTGCGGCAATACGAGGTGGACATGGAACTCGACAAACAACAGATCAAGCGACTACGCAAACGCCATCACCGGCGCCACGGCATTCGACCTGCCCATAGTGAGGCCCTGGAGAACACCGGCCGCTTCCTAAAGCGCGCATTCAACATTCGCGAGGGTCGCGCGCCCTATCACGTGATTCGCAAGCGCTTTGTAAACGGGGCGCGGCTGACCGGCTCGCACTTATGCATCCTCATCATCGCCATGCTCATCGCGAGCATCGGCCTCGATATCGACTCGGACATTGCCATCGTGGGCGCCATGCTCATCTGCCCACTCATGGGCTCGGTCCTTGCCATGGCATATGGCATCGCCACGCTTGACCGCGAGATTGCCGTCGAGGCCGTCGCCGGCCTCGCGCTACAGATGGCCTTTTGTCTGATCACGTCCACGCTGTATTTTAAGCTCTCGCCCCTTGGCACCACCACGCCCGCCATCATCGACAACTCGACGCCCACTGTGTGGGACCTTGCCGTCGCGCTCGCGGGCGGCTTTGCGGGCGGGCTGGGCAACTCGCGTGACCAGGAACCTGCCACGCTTATCGCCGGCGTGGCCGTGGCGACCGCGCTCATGCCGCCCCTGTGCGCGGCGGGCTATGGCATCGCCATTGCAAGCGGGTCACTGTTTCTCTCGGCGCTTTATGAGTTTGGCGTCAACGTGGTCTTTATCGCACTGGCTGCCGAAGCCGTGCTGCTTCTTTTGCGCGTGCCACTCAAGCGCGACCTGAACGGCGACGGTATTGTGACTGCTGAAGAAAACGCCGAGGTCAACGAGCTATCGCGCAAGGTGCGCCGCCGCATCATCGTGGGCACGGTGATCTTTGCCATCCCCTGCATTATTATGACGGCGGGGTCTATTGGCTCGGCGCAGGCCGGCGTGCAAGACGGCTACGGCGTCACTGAAACCACGCGCGAACTTGCGGCGGTGCTGCCGGGCTTTAAGGATTACACCGTCGCCGTCGAGACCTCGGCTACCGAAGGCGACAAGGAGGGCGTTGTCGAGCGCCAGACTGTCGCTCGCGTAACGACAAGCGAGACGCTCGGGGCGCACGACCGCCGTGTTGCCCGCAAGCTCATCGACCTCAACGTACCCGAACTCGATCGCGTGGAGTTTGACGTGAAGTGATGCGGAACGTGAGGTAGGCCCGGTACGAGCGCGCGCAGCCGCGGGGCACAGGCACAGCCAAGCGCAGCGCTACAGCTCGTACTTGTACACGCGGTAGATGTACTTCTCGGCTTCCATCTCGTACGTGGCAATGGGCAGTCCATAGCGATCGTACTCGGCAAAGGTCTTGGCTATGCCCGATGCCACGAGCATGCTATTCGAATCGCCGACGCGCTGCGCACTACTTACGTAACCTGAGAACGGCACTGCGATCTGGTCCACAAGCTCGTAGGTGCGCGCGGTCTCGTCCACCGTAAAAATGCGCCCAAACGAATGCGTTCCCTTGCTGTAGTCGGTCACTACCGCAGCGCCCAGCTGGCCCCAGTCAAACTTGGGATAGCTCTCGGCAGCACCAAAGTTGTTGTCGTATAGCAGCACCTGGTAGCGACCAGTCGCGGTCGTCTCGTCGTTTGGCAGATAGGTCACACTATGCTGGCCTGCGTTGAGCGAAAAATCGCCTTGAGCCTGCAGCAACTTGTCCTCAAAGCCCGAGCCGGCCCAAAACTCTGGCGAGCCCATAAGCCAATCGACCGTAGGCGTACCGTAGATATCCGTGAGCTTGATGACCGTTGAGGTCTCGCGCGAGCTGAGCAAAACGGTGCCGCCGCCGAGCCACTGGATCGTGTTGATGTGAATCCAATCCAGGTCGCCGTCCGAGGCAACCTTGGCGCTTGCCTTGAGGTCGGGGAATATATCGCCCAGGTCCACGACGAGAGAGACGTCACCTGTTGTTATATCGACCTTAATGATGAGGTCCTCTACATTAACGCGATCGTCCTTATCTTTTTTGGCAGCCGCGCGATCGACGTCCAAATCGGCTTCGGAGCCGGCGTGACTCGCCAGCACCAGCAGGTTGCCATCGTCATCGAAAGCGTAGTCGTGGTGTAGCTCGTAGTCGCCCGTGCTCCAGACGTTTACCACCTGGCCGATGGTGCTCGATCCAGTCCACGGCAAAGTCGACAAGTTCGCGTTGGCGCATAAAGCGGATTGCCCCGTTGCCGAGCGGCGCTGCGGCGCACTGACACTGCAAATGATACGTTTCTCAATGTTGCCGAGGAATCTTTTTAGTACTTGAAGAAGCCCTCGCCCGAGCTTTCGCCCAGCTTGCCTTCGTCGAGCATCTGCTTGAGGACGGATGCCATGGCCTTAAAGTTGTAGGGCATCATCATCTTTTTGAGCAGCGGGCTCACCAAGCCCGGCACCTTCTGATACTGCATGACGATGTTATAGGCCGTCTGGATGCCCACGGTGTCGAACACGCGGAACGGGCCCTTGGGCGCGCCAGTGCCGCGCGTCCATGCAAGGTCGATGCTCTTGGGGTCGCTGACGCCCGAAACGTACAGATCAAGGCCCGAAAGCAGCCACGGCACCAGCATGGAATTGAGCAGATAGCCGTTCTTTTCCTTGTTGACGGGCAGGGCAAGCATACGGATGTCGCTGGCAAAGTCGACGAGCTCATCGAAATAGCGCTTGTCGGTCTGGTCCTGAGCCATGACCTCGGTCATGTTGTTCTTCCAGATGGAGTTGGCAAAGTGCAGCGACAGGTACTTCTCGGGGCGGCCGGTGTACTTGGCAAAGGTGCTCGGCAGCAGCGTGGAGGAGTTCGTCACGACAACGGTCTTTTGCGGGAGAACCGGGGCGAGCTTCTTGTAGAAGTCGATCTTTGCCTGGGTGTCCTCGGCCATCGACTCGATAACCAGATCGGCGTCGGCCACTGCCTTGGCAAGATCGAGCTCTAGCTTGAGTGTGGAGTAGGCACGCTCGACGGCGGCGAGCGCCGCCTCCTTGTCGAAGGGCTGGTCGCTATCGGCGATACCGGCACACCACTCGCCCGTGCCGTCCGCCATGCCCTCGATAGCCGCGATGTACTCCTCGCGCACATGATCGATCTTGGGCTGAGTGCGGCCGATGCTGCCCTCGCTGCGCAGCCAGATCGTCACATCGAAACCGCAGTAGGCAGCCTGAAAGGCAATCTGGCTTCCCAACACGCCGCCACCGGCAACACAAACGGTCTTGTAGCTCATAGGAACAGTCCTCTCTTACGTAATTCCAAGGATGTGTATTTATTCAACCGTAAGGATGACGCGCGCTGAGGGTGGGTTCCATAAACGGACGGTAATTTGCGGCGAACGGCTACATATGTTCATTATCTCAGGGTTCCAAGGGCGATTTTTGGTGCCACTGAGACGTCGCTTTCGGAAGAGATGATAGTTGGGGCGTTTACGCAGCATATGTCCAGCAAAAACGGGTGGTAGCCGATACGGCTGCCACCCGTTTGTCTCATATCTAGCACATAGCAGGCCAACTACTTCTTAATGCCGCGTCCCAGACGCTTGGCGACCGATGCAACGGCCTCCTCGCTGGCCGAGCCACAGCTCACGCAGCCATCATGGTCACGCATCTGGCCGGTGACCTCGTCCATCGCGAGCGGCGCCACCTTCTCGAGCTTAAAGCCCTTACCGGCGCGCATGTTTTCCTTGGCCACGCTGATCATGAGCTTAATGCGGTTGAGCTGGTTGACCTCGGACGCGCCGGGGTCGTAGTCCACCGCGACAATGTTGCTCTCGGGGTGCTGACGACGCAGCTCCTTGATCACGGCCTTGCCCACCACGTGGTTAGGCAGGCACGCAAAGGGCTGCGTGCAGATGATGTTGGGCGCGCCATGGTCAATCAGGTCGAGCATCTCGGCCGTGAGCAGCCAGCCTTCGCCCATGTTGTTGCAAACCGAAAGCACCGTACGGGCCTTGTCCGCCATGGTGCCGATGCGCTCGGGCGCCTCAAAGCGGCGGGACTTTTGGAGCAGCTCCTCCACCGGCGTACGCATCCAGTCCACGAGCTTGATGAGCGCCTGCATACCAGCGCGCGTGGTTGCAGAGCTTCCGAGCTCATCCTTCTGCAGCTCGGCGTTGCTCATGGAGTACAGGAAGAAGTCCAGCAGGCCCGGCACCACGGCCTCGCAGCCCTCGCGCTCGATAACGTCGACCACGTGGTTGTTGGCTGTGGGGTGGAACTTGACCAAGATCTCGCCGACCACGCCCACGCGCGGCTTGGTGCCCTCACCCACGAGCGGCATGGTGTCGAACGCGCGGATGGCCTCGCGGCACAGCTTGGTGTAGTTGTGGCGGTTGAACTTGGGCGCCAGCTTGCGGGCGCGCGCCATGTACTCCTCGTAGAGTGCGTTGGCGGCACCGGGCGTAGCCTCGTATGGACGACAGCGATAAAGCATCTGCATCATCACGTCGCCAAAGAGCACCGCGTAGACTGCCTGCTTAAGCAGCGCCGGCGTAATCTTAAAGCCGGGGTTGTCCTCACCGAGCGCCACCGCCGAAAGCGAGATCACCGGGATCTCGGGGTGGCCGCTCTCGCGCAGGGCCTTGCGGATGAGTGCGATGTAGTTGGTGGCACGGCAGCCGCCGCCGGTCTGGCTGATAACCACGGCCGTCCTGGACAGGTCGTACCGGCCGCTCTCGATGGCCTCCATAATCTGGCCGGTCACCAAAATGGACGGATAGCAAATGTCATTGTTCACATAGCGCAGGCCGGCCTCGACGGCGTCGTGATCGGTCGAGGGCAGCAGCTCCAAGTTGTAGCCGGCACCGCGGAACACCTCTTTGACTAGGTCAAAGTGGATCGGCGCCATCTGCGGGCACAGGATGGTATAGCCCTCCTCGCGCATCTGCTCGGTAAAGGGCACCTTGGGCCACGCGGTCGATGCGCTCTCGCGCTGAGCCCCGAACGTGTACTTGCGGCTCGCGAATGCGGGGGCATCCGTGGAGGGAGCCACCGGCGCGGCATCGCCCTGCTCGTAGGTCTCGCCCGCGGCCGCGGCCTCGGCCAAGCGCTCGGCCTCCTGGTCCTTAAGCGCGGCCATGAGCGAGCGGATGCGGATACGCGCGGCGCCCAGGTTGGACACCTCGTCGATCTTGAGCACGGTGTAGATCTTGCCGCTGGCCTCCAGGATCTCCTGTACCTGATCGGTGGTCAGGGCGTCCAGGCCGCAGCCGAAAGAGTTGAGCTGGATCAGGTCCAGGTCGTTGCGCATCGTCACAAAACGGGCGACGGCGTACAGGCGGCTGTGGTACATCCACTGGTCGACGACGCGGATGGGGCGCTCGGGCTTCACCAGGTGCGCAAGCGAATCCTCGGTAAAGACCGCGAAGCCAAAGCTCGAGATAAGCTCGGGCAGGGCGTGGTTGATCTCGGGGTCGTTGTGGTAGGGGCGACCGGCGAGCACGATGCCGTGACCGCCATGGTCCTCGACCCACTTAAGGGTCTCCTCGCCCATGGTCTGGATGTCCTCGTGGAAGCGTGCATCGGCCTCAAAGGCAGCGTTGACGGCGGCATCGACCTCGGAGCGCGTGATCTTGGGACCGCGCACGCGACCGCGACCGGCCTCAGCATCGGCCACGCGGTCGACGGCAAGCACCTGGTACAAGCGGCGCTTGAGCTCGGTCTTGTCGTGATAGGGCACAAACGGGTAAAGGAACTCGATGTTCTGCTCACGGATCTCGTCGATATTGAGTGCCAGCGCCGTGGGGTAGCTCATGACGATGGGGCAGTTATAGCAATTGCCAGCCGTCGGATCCTCCTTGCGCTCCCAGCGCACGCACGGCATCCAGATAAAGTCGACATCGCGGTCGATAAGGTTCATCACGTGGCCGTGGCTCATCTTGGCCGGATAGCACACGCTCTCGGACGGCATGGACTCGATGCCTGCCTGGTAGGTCTTCTTGCTCGACTGGTCGGACAGCTGCACGCTAAAGCCCAAGCGCGTAAAGAACGCATGCCAGAAGGGGTAGTTCTCGTACATGTTGAGTGCGCGCGGGATACCCACGGTGCCGCGCGGGGCCTCGTCGGGGCTCAGCACCTCGCGATTAAAGAGCAACTCGTTTTTCTTTTTGAAGAGGTTAGGGGCCTCGGTCTTTTGCTTTTTGTGGCCGGCGCCCTTCTCGCAGCGGTTGCCGGTAATGAAGCGCCTACCGCCGCCAAAGTCATTGACGGTGAGCTGGCAGTTGTTGGAGCAGCGACCGCAGCGGACGTGCTTTTGCGTCACAGTGAGGTGCGCGATGTCCTCGGCCGAAAGGATGGTCGAGGTGCCGTCGGCGCCAGCGCGATCGCGGGCGAGCAAGGCCGCACCATAGGCGCCCATGCAGCCGGCGATGTCGGGACGCACGGCGTGAACGCCGGTGAGCTGCTCAAACGCGCGCAGCGTGGCATCGGACATAAAGGTGCCGCCCTGGACGATCACCTGGCTTCCGATCTCCTTGGGATCGCGCAGCTTAATGACCTTGAACAGGGCATTCTTAATGACGGAATAGGACAGACCGGCCGCGATGTCGCCCACCGTGGCACCTTCCTTTTGCGCCTGCTTAACACGCGAATTCATAAAGACCGTGCAGCGACTGCCCAGGTCCACCGGAGCCTTGGCATGGATGGCGGCGTCGGCGAACGCGCGCACGTCCATGTTCATAGAGACGGCGAAGCTCTCGATAAAGCTACCGCAACCCGACGAGCAGGCCTCGTTGAGCATGATGTGCTCGATAACGCCGTCCTTTACGCGCAGGCACTTCATGTCCTGGCCGCCAATGTCCAGGATAAACTCGACGCCGGGCAGGAATGCCTTGGCTCCGCGCAGGTGCGCGACGGTCTCGATCTCGCCGGAATCGGCCTTGAGGGCCTCGATGAGCAGCGCCTCGCCGTAACCCGTGGTGGTCACGTGGCCGATGGTGCAGCCGGCGGGGATGTGGTTATAGAAATCGGCCATGATGACCTTGGCCGTACCCAGGATGTCACCGTTGTTGTTGCCGTACCAGGTATGCAGCAACTGGCCGTCCTCACCCACAAGCGCGGCCTTCATGGTGGTGGAACCGGCGTCGATACCGATGAACACGCGACCGGTGTAGCCTTCGAGCTTGCCCTTGGGAACGACCTCGGTGTCGTGGCGGGTCTTGAACTCGGCAAAGTCCTCGTCGGTGGCAAAGAGCGGATCCAGACGCTCGACCTCGGCGCCCTGTGTGTCACCCAGGGCATCGATGGCCTCGATGAGCTGCGGGAACGTGCTGAGCTTATTGGACTCGTGCGCCATGGCGGCACCGCTCGCCACAAACAGGTGAGCATTTTGGGGCACGATGCGGTGCTCCTCGTCCAGGTTGAGCGTGAGGTAGAAGCGATGGCGCAGCTCGGAGAGATACTGCAGCGGGCCGCCCAGGAAGGCGACGTTACCGCGGATGGGACGGCCGCACGCTAGGCCCGAGATGGTCTGGGTCACGACGGCTTGGAAGATGGAGGCGGCCACGTCCTCGGGGCGGGCGCCCTCGTTGAGCAGCGGCTGGACGTCGGTCTTGGCAAAAACGCCGCAGCGGCTGGCGATGGGATAGATGGTGGTGGCGTTGGCCGCGAGTTCGTTAAGGCCGCTGGCGTCGGTGTGCAGCAGGGTTGCCATCTGGTCGATGAACGCACCCGTACCGCCGGCACAGGTGCCGTTCATGCGCTGCTCGATGCCGTTGTCAAAGTAGATGATCTTGGCGTCCTCGCCGCCCAGCTCGATGGCGACATCGGTGGCCGGGATGAGGGTCTCGACGGCGCGCTTGCTGGCGATGACCTCTTGGACAAACTCCAGGTCGAGCCACTGGGACAGCAGCAGGCCGCCCGAGCCGGTAATGGCGCAGGTCATTTGGGCCGTCGGCAGCACAGTCGCGGCGCCCTCGAACAAGTCGCGGGCGCAAGCGCGGACGTCGGTGTGGTGGCGCTGGTACTTGGCGTAGACGAGCTGGTTGTCATCGTTGAGCACGGCGAGCTTAACGGTGGTGGAGCCCACATCGATGCCCAGGTGCAGGTTGCCGTGGGCGGCCTCGGGGTTGAAGATCGCTCCTTCGGGGGCGTGGGCGGTGGCTACGGGCTCGGCGGCGGTGGCTGGCTCGCTAGCGACGGACGTCTCCCCTACCGAGTTCTTGGCATCGGCAACTGCCTCGGCAACTTTCTCGGCAGCCGCGGTCGCGGCCTTCTGCGCGGCGTCCACCACGGTGGGCGCAGCCTCGCGTGCGGCGGCGACCATACGGTCCTTGATGCCCTCGACGAGTTTGCTCATTGTCTCTCCTCTTAGTTGTTGGACTCGACGGTTACGGCGGTGTCGGCCGCGTCCTCGAGCTGCAAGTTCAATAGCTTCATGCCGTACTCCGGCACGTTGATATCGATGGGTTGGCCATACAGGTCGCCAGGGCGCACAAAAGCGAGCACCGTCATCATGCGCGCCATGGCCTCGGGCGATTCGGTGAGCCCACGCTCAAACCAGCGCTGAATCATGCCAACCTCGGCACTCACGACGTAGGTGACGTAGTAGTCAAAGAACGTGCCCAGCGCCAGGCCCAAAATGCCCGTCTGTGCACGCGGCACCACAGCCTCACGCGCGGTGTCGATAATCCTTTTAATGAAGGCCTGGTCGCCGCCCGGACCCAGCAGCGCACCGATCAAGTCGCGGTTGGCCGCAAGATAACGCAGTAGCTCAACCGAACCGGGCGCCGGCTCGAGCTCATCGATGTTGTGATAGAGATCGGGCAGCCGAGCTGCGGTGATGAGCTCAATACGCTCACGGATCTCGGCCAGCAAGCCGTCCTCGATTTGATTGATAAAGTCGGGGATATCGCGGTAGTGCGAATAGAACGTACGGCGCGTGAGGCCAGCACGCTCGGTGAGCGAAGCGACGTTAATGCGCGAAAGGTCGCCGCTTTCGGCAAGCTCGCTGGCAAGTGCCTGGCGAAGGGCACGCTGCGAGCGAAGGGACCGGCGATCGCATTTCTCGAGCTGGGACAAGCGTCCTCCTTGTTACTCTACCTGTGCGCTATTGCACAGTGCGAGTATTATTGCACACCGTGTGTATCAA
The DNA here is from genome assembly GCF_052118785.1 of Collinsella sp. LCP21S3_A9. Lineage (NCBI taxonomy): Bacteria > Bacillati > Actinomycetota > Coriobacteriia > Coriobacteriales > Coriobacteriaceae > Collinsella > Collinsella sp. LCP21S3_A9. Next base: position 88,792 of record NZ_JBQKGN010000008.1, read on the forward strand.
CACGTAAAGGCAATATTTGGATGCGACGAAGGGGCAGTCCCTTTGTCACATTATTCGATGATGGTGCGGGAGTTTTGCTTGCGCATGGTGGCGAGCATGTGTTTGGGGACAGCGTGGACCATGCAGCTGCCGATAGTCGCGCTCGCGGCGGCCTTGGCGGCATCGCTGCCGTTTTTGGTCGCGTAGCTGTGGCGGAAGCGCTTGAGCATGGCGATGTCGTTGCCGCCGTCGCCGTAAACCGCGACCTCGTCCTCGGCAATGCCGTAGTAGCCCGCCAGCCAGGCCACGCTCTCACCCTTGTTGCACGCCACGTCCGTGATCTCAAACATCACCGGATCGAACGGCGCGTTGACCACGCGGTCCGAGCGCTCGGCCAAATATGCCTTAAGGTCGCGCTCCAGCTCGGGCGAGGTCACGCGACAATTGATCTTGCATACGTCATGACGCAGGATGTCACCGATCGACTGGTCGAAATATTGCTCCTCGTGATACCCCCCACGTGCACGCATGCCGCGCATCACGATGCGCTTGATAGGACTGTCCTTTTTAAAGCCCGCCTGGTGCATCTCGAACGATCCGCTCGAGAACATGCCATCGGGCGTGGAGCAGTCAAAACAGATGTCCGGGAACGCCTTGAGCAGCTCCTCGGTAATCTGCGGGTCGATGGTCCAGGTCTTGAGCACCTCGCCATGGCTGTTGCGCACGATGGATCCGTTGGAGCAGCAGGCGTCGAGTGCCAGACCTGTAAAGCCATGCTCGCCAATCGGCAGCGTCGAGCGCCCGGTCGCGGGAACCACATGCAGGCCAGCCTCGGTCAGCTCGCGAATGGCACGGCGGATGGTCCCGTCTGCCTCGTGCAGGGCGTTCAGCAGCGTTCCGTCTAAGTCACTCGCAAACATCTTGATCATGGGCATGCCTCTCCTTCGTCTGCACGATATTGTAGACGAGAACGGGCGCGCCCCAAGAGAAGCACACCCGTCAGGCGGTCGATTCTACACCGCGGCGGGGCCGTGTTCGCCGGTGCGGATGCGGATAACTTCCTCGACCGGCTCGACCCAGATCTTGCCGTCGCCGACGGCGCCGGTGCGGGCGGCGTTGCAGATGATGTCGACAATTCCGTCGACATGCTCATCGGCGCAGATGAGGGTGAACTGCACCTTAGGGATCGTGTTGACAAGCAACTCGTTGCCGCGCACGTATTCCTTCCAGCCATGCTGCGCACCGCAGCCCTGCACCTGGTTGATGGTCATGCCACGAACATCGGCAGCAAACAGCGCATCTTTAAGAACCTCAAGCTTCTCGGCACGAACAATCGCCGTAATTTTCTTCATAGTGAATTCCTCTCAATAAAAGAAATGAATTGCCATTCAACGACGCGGGTTTTCGAGGTGCCCGAGATTGCCCCGAAAGAGGAGCGCCGCGTACTTCGGTACGCAAGCGACGGTTTGAGGGGTAAGGTCAGGTGCCTGGGAAAGCCGTGCTGCTAATCGAGCCCAGAGAACGAAGGATAAGCGCTCTCGCCGTGCTGACTCGCATCCAGGCCCAGCGCCTCGTCCGCCTCGTCCACGCGCAGGCTACCGTGGAACAGCGCCTTGACCACCGCAGCGATCACCAAATCGAACACCAGTACAATAGCGACCGTCACCACAATACCCAAGATCTGCGAGATGAGCAGCGACACGTCGCCCGTGTAGAACAGGCCGCCCTTACCGGTCCACGAGAGCTCCGGCACGCAGAACAGGCCCGTGAGCACGCCGCCCAAGATGCCGCCGATGCCGTGGCAGCCAAACGCGTCGAGCGCATCGTCGTAGCCAATCTTGGTCTTAAGATGGCTGATAGCCAGGTAGCAGACAGGTGATACGATCAGGCCCATGACCAGCGCTGCCCACGGCTCGACAAAGCCCGCACCCGGCGTGACCACCACAAGGCCCGCAACCAGACCGGTGCTGGCACCCACCAGCGTGGGGCGACCGGTATGCACGCGCTCGACGACAAGCCACGAGACCATGCCCGCCGCGCTGGCCGTCACGGTGTTGAGGATGGCGAGCGCGGCCACAGCGTCGGCCTTAAACTCGCTGCCGCCGTTAAAGCCAAACCAGCCAAACCAAAGCAGGCCGGCGCCCAGCGCCACAAACGGCACGTTATGCGGGCGGTAGCTCACCATGCCAAAGCCGCGACGACGGCCAAGCATTAAACAGAGAATCAGGCCCGTCAGACCGGACGAGATGTGCACCACGTCGCCGCCCGCAAAGTCGAGCGCGCCGATGATGTCGCCGATAAAGGAACCCTCACCGCCCCAGACCATGTGAGCGAGCGGCGCATAGACCACGAGCAGCCAAATGCCCAGGAAGGCCGTCATGGCACCAAACTTAATGCGGCCGGCCAGGCTGCCCGTGACGATAGCAGCCGTGATCATGGCAAATGCCATTTGGAAGGCGATGTTGATGATTTGAGGGTAGACGGCACCGTCCGCAGCATTGCCCTCGGCCGCCTGCAGCACCTGGTTGAGCACCGGCAAGCACAGCAGCTGGTCAAGGCCTCCAATAAACGGGCTGGAACCATCGCCACCGTAGGCCAGCGACCAGCCGGCGACAATCCACAGCACACCAACCAGGCCAATGGCGCCAAAACACATGAGCATGGTGTTGATGACATTTTTGCGCCTGGACAGGCCGCCATAGAAAAACGCCAGACCCGGTGTCATTAAAAACACGAGCATGGTGCAGATGAGCATAAACGTTGTCGATCCCGTATCGTACATTCGCTCCCCTTTGGTCGCATGAACGTTGTCGGCGCCCATAATGCGGCCGAGGGGCAACTGGTGTAGACCAGATACGGCGTTGTTAAACGCTGCGTTGTCGAATGGAAACGGTGCCGCAATCTTGGAAACGGCGCGGCAACGGAAGCGAAACGAACGGGAAATACGCGAGCAAGGGAGCCGTGTGCGCGCCCATCCCGGCTAGCGCCGAAACAGCTCGTGGGCGCGGTCGCGGAGATTAGTTGCTCGAATGACACCCTCGTAGCGATTGATACGCAAGCGCGGGAAAGCATTGAAGAAGCGCAGGTCGCGACGGCTGAGCGACACACTCGGCACCGGACGGCTCATGCGCTTGCCGGCAAGGCGACGACTGAGCGACGGACGCGGCATGCTCGGCGCGGCATCGGCCACGCGGCGGGCGGCAAGCGCCAGGCCGCGAGCACCATCCGAGATAAACGTCGGCATCGAAGCCTTCTCACGAAGGGCATCGAGCGCCGCGTCGCCCAGCTCGGCCAGCCACGCGTTAACGGCGCGGCTACGGATATGCGTCTGCGCTACCGAGTCAATCGTCGAATCGGGAATACGTTCGAGCATGGAGTCCGAGGCATCGGCAAGCGACTCATTGATGCGGTCGGCAAGGTCGGCGCGCACACGCTCCAGCTGATCGGACAGACGCTGCCAGCTCGCCAACGAGCACACCGCATCAACCATCATCGCGACCGCGACGATAAAGGCGGACAGCCGCACAATCAGCACCGGCAGATGGCCAAGCAGCCCCAGCAATGCCGGCTCCACTAAACGACAAATGCACAACGCGCCCAGGCCAAACGCGCAGGCCCAGTACAGGCAGATACGTCCGTGCAAGTTAAACGGCAGGTGCGAGTAGTCCCAAAAGCGTGCGCCTGTTGTCTTTTCCAATAGAAGGCCCACACTGTACTCGATTACGCTGCACACAAGCGCCGCGGCGACAAATTGGCTCGAGGCATCCGGAATCCCGCGCAGCAAAAGCCAGCAGGCTATGCCGCCCACACCATAGATAGGGCAACACGGCCCCAGCAAGAATCCGCTGTTGGCAAAGCGTCCTTGGTTGAGCATGGCGCAGACTGTTGACTCCCATGCCCAACCGCAAAACCCGTAAAAGGCAAACGAGAGCACCAGTGCCGAGAGCGGACAGGCGGCAAGCGTCGCGCCGTCAAATGCCATGTCGATCGCGGTCCCCACCGTCTACCCTCTCCTCTTTTCGCTCGATTCTTCACTCACGCCATCGTCTGCCTCGTCCTTGCGCGGCAGACGGCCGGCGATCGTCTCGCGCAGAGCACACCATTTATCCGCCAGGCACACAATCCATGCCTCACGACACGTCGGCGGCACCGGCACCAGCGGAAACATATGCCGCACAATAATATTCCGCTCGCGAGACGTCAGCTCAAAATCTTCCTCCGCACGCGCCAGGGCAAAAAACGGATGCCGAAATCCGTGCAGGCGATGGCTTGGGTCGGGATCGTGCCAATCGTAGAGAAAGTAATCGTGCAGCAGGGCCCCGCGCAGCAACGAGGCGCGGTCGACCGAGATACCGACACGGCCCAAGCGCTCGGCAAAGGACAGGCTCGCCCGCGCTACCGAAGTCACATGTGCATAGACCGTCACATCGCCATGCTGGATAAACTCGCGCGTCAGGTCCAAGCGGCCCGCCTGGGCGAGCTGACGGGCGGCATAGTCGACCTCGTGCGCGATTTTCTCGGCACGAACGACATCGGACATGCTGCCTCCTTCCAGCGACACACGGCGACAAGCCACAGCCTGCACGCATTGAATAAATCATCATCGAATCTACCAGTATGGCATCGGACAAAGCGTTTTGCCCCACCAGTTGGCGAATTACCGCGCCGCCGTCACATATCAAACGCCAAAATGTGCGAGACTGTTTTGTGCAATTGTGCCGGCCGAGGGAGCGCCGGCGCTCGATTCGCATGGAGTAACCCACAACGATGCTGCTTACGCAAACGACAACGCCCGAGGACGTCAAGGCTCTCGACCGCGCCGAGCTTCCGCTGCTCTGCGGCGAGATCCGCCAGGCAATCCTCGAAAGCTCCGCCGCCGTCGGTGGGCACGTTGCCCCCAACCTGGGCGTCGTTGAGCTTACGGTTGCGCTTCATCGCGTGTTTAACTCCCCCATCGACAAGATTGTCTTTGACGTTTCGCACCAGACCTACGCCCACAAGGCGCTGACGGGGCGCGCGTACACCTATATCGATCCGGAGCGTTATGGTGAGGCTTCTGGCTTTGCCAATCCCGACGAGTCCGAGCACGACCTGTTTGCCATGGGCCATACCTCCACGTCGGTGAGCCTGGGCTGCGGCCTTGCGCACGCTCGTGACCTGGCGGGCGACACGTATAACGTCATTACCGTTATTGGCGACGGCTCGCTTTCGGGCGGCCTGGCGTTTGAGGGCTTTAACAACGCCGCCGAGCTCGACAGCAACTTGATCATCATCGTCAACGATAACGACCAGTCCATCGCCGAAAACCATGGCGGCCTGTATCGCAATCTGGCCGAACTGCGCGCCAGCAACGGCGCCTGTGAGCGCAACGTTTTCCGCGCGATGGGGCTCGACTACCGCTATCTGGACACCGGTAACGATGTGTTAGCCCTCGTCGACGCGCTGCAGGAACTGCGCAATATCGATCATCCCATCGTGCTGCACGTCTCCACCGCCAAGGGCAAGGGCTTTGAGCCAGCCCAGAGCGACCCCGAGCGCTGGCACCATGTGGGTCCGTTTGACATGGCAACCGGGCGCAAGCTCTGCCCGGGCCATCCGAGCGAGCCTGCGCCGCGCACCTATGCCGACATTACGGGTGAGGCGCTCAGCGCCGCCATCGAGCGCGATCCGCAGGTCGTGGGCATCACGGCCGCCACGCCCTACATCATGGGCTTTACACCCGAGCTTCGCGCTGCCGCCGGCAAACAGTTCGTCGATGTGGGCATTGCCGAGGAGCACGCCGTGACCTTTGCCACCGCGCTTGCGCGCTCGGGCGCCAAGCCAGTCTTTGGTGTGTACGGCACGTTTTTGCAGCGCGCCTACGACGAGCTGTGGCACGACCTGTGCCTCAACGACACCCCCGCAACTATCCTGGTGTTTGGCGCGTCGATCTTTGGCACCACTTCCGAGACGCACCTCTCGTTCTTTGATATATCCATGCTGGGCGGACTTCCCAACATGCGCTATCTGGCACCGGCCTGCATGGAGGAATACCTGTCCATGCTGAGCTGGTCGCTCGACCACCGCGAGCATCCCGTGGCGATCCGCGTTCCGGGCATTGGCCTGGTTAGCCGCCCCGATTTGGCGCCCGCCGAGGACACCGACTACAGCGCCGTTCGCTACGACGTGGTGCGTCAGGGCCGCGACGTTGCCGTGCTCGCGCTTGGCGATTTCTTTGAGCTGGGCGAGCGCGTGACAAACCGCTTGGCTGCCGAATACGGCATAGAGGCCACGCTCGTCAACCCGCGCTTTGCAACCGAGCTTGACCGCGAGTCTCTCGATGGCCTTGCCGCCGAGCATCGCGTTGTCGTCACCCTCGAGGACGGCATCTTGGACGGTGGCTGGGGCGAGCGCGTCGCGTGCTACTTGTCCTGCACGCCCGTGCGCACGCGCACCTTTGGCATCGCCAAGGGCTTTCCCGACCGCTACGATCCCAACGAGTTGCTTGCTCAGAACGGCATGACGGTTGAGAATATGGCCGCCGAAGCGGTACGCCTGCTGAACGAGTAGAAAACCTCCGCAAGGGAAGCACCCCTGCGGAGGTTTTTATTTTCCCAACTCAATTGTCTCGATCTGTAACACCTAGAGGACAAATCCTCGCCCAATTGTTACAGATCTAGACAAACCGTCTTTGCCCCTGTTGTTTATCTCAATCTGTAACAGATAGAGACCTTTTGTCCGTCCAGATGTTACAGATCGAGACACTCAAGTCCCCCTAAAGAGAAAATCTCAATCTGTAACAGTTACTCGGCAAAAATGGCTGCAGATGTTACAGATCGAGACAAAACAGCGAGGCAAGCCGCCACATCTGCAAGAATCACCACAAAGGTGCCCGTCCCCTTTGTGGTAGTTTTAAGTCATGGTCGGCGCGAAAAACGAATAGCCGTTCATACGCGATCTCCTTACTTATATATGTCGCGTTGCCGCCATTATAGCGACCGCCGCGAGCGACCATGCCGTCCGCAAAACGCTATCTCAGCTGCAATAACTGACGTTTGCCCAGATAAAACCTGCCAAAATAAACCTGTCCCTTTTTGGTAGGTAGAATTACCCATAAGGTAAGTATGTTTCTGAGTTATTTCGTGTTGACCCATTTGAGCGCGATAGGGTATAACTCTATTCAACCGCTAGGGATTTTATTGAGAAAGGTGTTCTACCATGAGCAAGAACCTCTCCCAGCAGGTCGTTTTCGACCGTCGCGGCTTCATCGCCGCCACCTTTGCAACCGTCGCCGGCCTTGGTCTTGCCGGCTGCTCCGACACCAGCGCCGAGGCCGACAAGGGTTCCGCCGCCGGCTCCTCCAAGAGCCCCGAGGACACCGAGGCTTCCACCACGCTCGATGCCAAGGCATTCGACAAGCTCGTCGACAACGGCCCCAAGGCCGATGATGACGCCATCGCCGCCAGCACCTGGGCCACGGCCGTCAAGGACGCCGGCGTCTTTAAGATCGGTGGCGTTCAGACCTCCACGCTCTTCTCCCTCCTCAACGAGAAGGACGGCAAGACCCGTGGCTTCGACGCCGGCATCGCGCAGCTCCTGTCCAACTACATTCTGGGCGAGAACAAGGTCGAGATCACCCAGGTGACCTCGGACACGCGTGAGTCCGTCCTGCAGAACGGCCAGGTCGACGCCGTCTTTGCCACCTACACTATTACCGATGAGCGCAAGAAGCTTGTCTCCTTTGCCGGCCCCTACTACTACACCCAGCAGGCCATCCTGGTGCTCGCCGACAACGACGACATCAAGAGCGTCGACGACCTGGCCGACAAGAACGTCGCCGTCCAGTCCGGCTCCAACGGCCCCGCCATCCTGGAGGAGTTCGCCCCCAAGGCCAGCCAGCAGGAGTTCAAGACCGACGAGGAGGCCCGCCAGGCACTTCAGCAGGGCCGCGTTGACGCCTACGTCATCGACAACAACATGCAGCAGAGCGCCCTGGTCCGCGAGCCCGGTAAGTACAAGATCGCCGGCAAGCCCTTCGGCAGCAAAGAGCCCTACGGCATCGGCCTGCCGCTCGATTCCGACGGCGTCGCCTTTGTCAACGACTTCCTTAAGAAGATCGAGGACGATGGCACCTGGACCGAGCTGTGGCAGATCTGCATCGGCGATCGCACGGGCGACACCAACGTTCCCGAGCTGCCCGAGATCGGCGCCTAGACAGCGAGCCCAGTAACGGCCGCTACGAAACCATACGGAAACGCACGATGCGCTTTATTGCGCTAAACTGTTTCCACACTGAGTTGTCGGGGCTTCCGTACACACGGGAGCCCCTTTCCTTATCGGCGGGAGGTCCGCATGAGTCTCTCCGAGCTCTGGTCGCTCTATGGCCAGAACTATATCGACGCGCTGCTAGCAACCTGGGGCATGACGCTTGAGTCGTTTGCCATCGCCATGGTGCTGGCCGTCGCTGTCACCGTGATGCGCGTGTCGCCGCTCAAGCCGCTGCGCATTTTTGGCGACCTGTATGTTCAGGTCTTCCGTAACATCCCCGGCATCGCGCTGCTTATCATCGTCGTCTATGCGCTGCCGCCGCTCAAGGTCGTCCTGCCCTACCGCACCTGCGTTATCGTCGCCACGGTCCTTTTGGGCTCGGCCTTTGGCTCCGAGAACTTTATGAGCGGCATCAACACCGTCGGCGTCGGCCAGGTGGAAGCCGCGCGCTCGCTCGGCATGAGCTTCAGCCGTATCCTCGCCAAGATCGTGATTCCGCAGGCGCTGCGCTCGAGCGTGCTGCCCATGACCAACCTCTTTATCGCCGTCATGCTCACCACCGCACTCGGCAGCCAGGTACCGCTTCAACCGCAGGAGCTCACCGGCGTGGTGAGCTACATCAACACGCGCTCGCTCGGCGGCGTCGCCGCGTTCTTTATCTCGGCGCTCGGCTACCTGGGCACGGCCTTTGTGGTGAGCCACATTGGCAACTACATCGATAAGAAGGTGAGGATCCTCCGATGAGCAAGCACTCCTCTTCTGCGCTCACCATGCGCGATGCGCTTTACGAGGCTCCCGGCCCCAAGATGCGCGCCAAGATTCGCATCGGCACCGCTATCTCGCTTGTTGCCGTCGCCGCGCTCGCCGTCCTCGTGTTGCAGCGCTTTTATGTGACCGGTCAGCTTTCGGTCCACTATTGGTATTTCTTTACGCACCTCACCACCTGGAAGTTCCTGCTTGCCGGCTTTGAGGGCACCGTTAAAGTCGCACTCACCGCTGGCGCCATCGCGCTGGTGTTGGGCCTAGCCCTTATGCTCGGCCGCACCAGCGACATTAAGCCGCTGCAGCTGGTCTGCCGCGTGCTCACCGATTTCTTCCGCGGCGTACCGAGCCTGCTGTTCATCTACTTCTTCTTTTTGGTGCTGCCTCAGTACAAAATTGCGCTGCCGTCGTTTTGGATGCTCACGCTCCCCGTCGCGCTCGCTGCAGCCGGCGTGCTGGCCGAGATCTTTCGCGCGGGCGTCAACGCCGTGCCGCGCGGGCAGGTCGAGGCAGCCCAAGCGCTCGGTCTCTCCAAAGCTAAAATCACCTTTAAAATCGTGCTGCCGCAGGCGATTCGGTTTATCATTCCGTCGTTGATTTCGCAGCTTGTGGTCGTAGTCAAAGACACCACCGTCGCCTACGTGGTGAGCTACCCCGACCTCATGCAAAATGCCCGCGTGCTCATTACCAACTACGACGCCCTCGTGTCGGTCTACCTGGTAATCGCGGTCATCTACATCCTCATCAACGTCGCGATCAACAAGGCCGCTGTCTACGTTTCGCACAAGACCGGCGCGACCATCATCCGCTAACGCTTTACCATTTCCAGTCATAAGGAGCCGAGCACCATGGCACAGAGCACCTCTTCCACCGGCAATCAGCCGCTGATCGAGCTCAAGCACGTCGATAAGCACTATGGCGATCTGCACGTCCTCAACGACATCAATCTCTCGGTCGACCGCGGCGAGGTCGTCGTCGTGATCGGCCCCTCGGGCTCGGGCAAGTCGACCATGTGCCGAACCATCAACCGCTTGGAAACCATCGACTCGGGCGAGATCCTCATCGAGGGCGAGCCTCTGCCGCAGGAAGGCAAGGACCTTGCCCGTATGCGTGCCGAGCTGGGCATGGTGTTTCAGCAGTTCAACCTGTTCGCACATATGACCGTGCTGCAGAACGTCATGCTGGGACCGGTCGACGTGCTGGGCGTCTCCAAGGACGAGGCTCGCGAGCGCGCCATGGACCTGCTGGGCCGCGTGGGCGTTGCCGAACAGGCCGATAAGGTGCCCGCACAGCTCTCGGGCGGCCAGCAGCAGCGCGTAGCCATCGCCCGCTCGCTTGCCATGCAACCCAAGGCCATGCTTTTTGATGAGCCCACGAGCGCCCTTGACCCCGAGATGATCAACGAGGTGCTCGAGGTCATGGTCCGTCTGGCCCAGCAGGGCATGACGATGATCGTCATTACGCACGAGATGAACTTTGCCCGCCGCGTGGCCGACCGCGTCGTGTTTATGGCCGACGGCCAAATCGTGGAAACCGGCACGCCCGACGAGTTCTTCGACCACCCCCAGACCAAGCGCGCCCAGGACTTCCTCAACTCCATCAAGGGCCACTAACCAGCAACCCCGTGGGACAAATCCATTGAAAGTGTTGTCCCACGTCTCTCATGCGCCCTGTCACCTTCAGATTCGAAAGCAGCATCCATGATCGGAACACGTACTTCCTCGTCCTATACCCCGCACGTCGACGTTGCCCCCTCCGACCGTCCGCTCATCCTGGTGGCGCCGCGTTGGGAAGAGGCAAAGCCGTTTTTGAGCGAGACGCTCTCCCCCAACGAGGAAATCGCCAGTGTTTTTGTCGATGCCATCCTTGCCGCCGGCGGCCTGCCGCTGCAGATGTCCATCACCGAGGACATTGAGGTCATCCGTCATTACGTCGATATCGCCGACGGCATCGCTATTCCCGGCGGCCCCGATGTCAATCCCAAACGTTGGGGCGATGATCGACCCTACGACCCCACCCTCTGCTGCGAGATCCGCGATAGCTTTGAGTTTAAGCTGGTCGACGAGGTGCTCCGCGCCAAAAAGCCGCTCTTTACCACCTGCCGCGGCACGCAGCTGCTCAACGTCGCCACTGGCGGCACCCTGTGCATGGACGTACCGAGCCTGGGCGCGCGCGAGGGCCGCACGCAGTGGCGCCATACCCACGTGCTCAACGACCCCGTGCATCCCGTCGAGGTCGTGCCGGGCTCGCTTCTGGAGCGCGCGGTTGGCGGGCACAGGCTGATCCAGACCAACTCCGCACACCACTGCTGCGTCGAGCGTCTGGGTAAGAGCACGCGCTTGGTCGCCAAGGCAACCGACGGCGTTCCCGAGTGCATCGAGGTCGAAGGCCAGCCTTTCTGCCTGGGTGTGCAATGGCATCCCGAGTACACCTGGCAGACGCTCGAGACCGACTTTAACCTGTGGAAGTCGTTTGTCGAGGCGGCGGCCAAGGTAAAGCAGGCCCGCTAGTTCGCGAACCGCACAACAGATAAGGACGCCCCGCCGGCCACATGGTCCGACGGGGCGCCCCTTTGCCTAGCTTAAACCGAAGGGAACGCGACAACGTCCGCAGGGCGCTCCAGCGTCTCGGCAATGCGATCGCGCACTTCGAGCAGACACTCGATAAGCAGCGGATTGAAAGCGCCGCACTCACCGTCCAGAATCATCCGAATCGCCTCTTCTTGCGAAATGGCGTCCTTGTACACACGCACGCTCGTCAACGCATCGTACACATCGGCCACCGAGACCACCTGAGCGGCAATGGGGATATCGTCGCCCTTAAGACCGTCAGGATAGCCCGTACCATCCCAACGTTCATGATGCCAGCGGGCGATTTGGTACGCATAGTCCAAAAGGGCACTTCCTTCATGGTTTCTGCCCAGATTGCGCAGCATGTCGGCGCCAATGGTAGTATGCGTCTTCATTATTTCAAACTCTTCGGGCGTCAGACGTCCGGGCTTGTTGAGAATCGCATCGTCGATCGACATCTTGCCGATATCGTGCAGCACCGACGCCAACGCAATCGAAGAACGCTCCTCGTTGCCAAGAGAGTACTTGTCGCTCCGTCGCGCCAAGTCGCCAAGCAGCAGCTCAGTCAACTTCTCGATATGCGTGACATGCCTGCCGCTTTCGCCATTACGGACTTCCATGACGCTCGCCATGATGTCGACGAGTATACGGCTGTTATTGACGCGCGCATTGTACTGCTGCGACAGCAGACTCATCAGACGACGCTGTTTGGCATACAGTCGAATAATATTGTTGACGCGACGACGCACAATGCGGTCATCGAACGGGCGACTGATATAGTCCGAGGCGCCCAAATCGTAAGCACGTAACACCACGTCGTCGGTGTCTTCGCTCGAGATCACAATAACAGGTAGGCTATCGAGGGCTGCCTGACGCGAAAGCTCGGCCAGCACCTCACAGCCGCTCATGTCCGACATGACAATATCGAGCAGCACGAGGGACAGGTCGCCACCATAACGGTCAACCGCATCGAGCGTGGCGCGACCGCTATCGGCTTCTAGAATGCGATAGTCGTCCTTGAGCATCTCACCGAGGATGGACCGGCTCACTTTGGAATCGTCGGCAATCAGCACCAGGGGCTTTTGGCTTTGGAAGGCCTCGATGGAATCGGCATCGGTCACGACCGTACCGGCTTTTGTCTTAGCGTGGCTCAGTAACTGGACAGCGCGGCCAACGCCCTCATCGACCGTCTCGCCATGAATGCGAACGCCACCAACACATGCCGTCAAGCTCACGTACTCATGGCCCGGAATAATCGTGGCATGAACGGCATCGGATACCTGATGCAGGCGACGGGTGAAGTCATCGGAGGGAATATTGGGCATGACGACCACAAACTTGTCGCAGCCATAGCGCACAAGCTCGTCAGTCGAACGAATTCCGCTGCGTATGGCTGTCGCCACAGCACCGAGCGCAAGGTCGCCGGCATGACGGCCACACGTATCATTGACGACCCTAAAATCATCAAGGTCGATCACCGCAACGCCGGCATTCATGCGGGCGTTGCGGAGCTTTTCCTCGTAATATCGGCGATTGCGCACACTCGTCAGCACGTCGGTGTAGGCAAGGTCCTCTTCTGTGGCCTCTTGCTCATCAATCGGACGCACCATCAGCAGGACGCGAGGCTCGCCCTCGACCTTTAGAGGGCGCAGACGGGCGCGGTACTCAACACCATCGTTGAGCAGTTGCTCCGATACCTCATCGGAGTCTTCCAAGGCCTCAAGACTCGACTGACGCAGACAAGGGCAGCGGTCGCCGGCGAGTAGGCAGTTAGGCTCGCTCTTAATCTGTTCGGCAGAAAGCAGGCGCACCACGGGGTAGGTCTTCGCGACGCGGGCGACCTCAGCGGCAGCCTCCTCGTCGGTTAGATTGGCCTCGTGACTATTGAGCATATGGGGCCCTTTCGATAGTTTCGCATGGTAGCGATGGGTTCCAATTGTTACAAGGGTAACACCTTGCCGATGCAGGTAAGCACGTGAATGCTGTTACATTTTTATGAGTTGGCAGGCGACGCGATTGAAGCCGCAGACGTGAGGTTTTGAGCACATTTGTTAACACGGCCGAAACGTTTGCGGGTGAAGGCTGTTTCGGCTATTGCAAGCGCTAGAGCCCCAGGATGCCACGAACAGTCTGGGCAGCCGCTGCCGGGCGATCGCGCAGGCCGTTGTGCGCGCCGGGAACCATTACGAGTGGACAGTCCAAAAGCTCAGCCGCCATCCTCGTGCCCGCCTCGCGGGGCGTGCCAATCGAGAGTTCACCCAAGAGCACGGCGGCCACCGTTTTCGACGCGCGAACGCTATCCCAATCGGGAACGCAGGTCATAGTAATCCCGTATTCGTTTGCCATGAAACTGCGGCCGTTGCGCAGGGCATGCTTGGCTTCTGCCTCGGTTAACTTGGGGGCCTCAGGGTCCGAATCGCCGATGGCGCCAAGGAAGGCCCGTAACGCCCTGGAGACCTTTCCCGCAGCGATCATCTCGAGCAAAACCGGGGCCGCGCCCAGGCCGGCGCCCTCATCCGTCACGGCAGGTTCATGCAGAATCGCACGCGAGATTATGGCGGGGTTTGCACGGAGAAGCTCCAGGGCCACCAGCGTACCGGCACTGTGCGCGAGGACATTTGCCGGGGCGCCGGCATGTTGGATAACAGCTCGCAGGTCGGCAGCCTGAACTGCCAGATCGTAGCGTCCGTCTGCCGCATCGTCGCTCTCGCCGCAACCACGACGGTCATAGGCAATGAGGCGATAGTCACGGGTGAGCTCGTGGGCGATGCCGTCAAAAAATGTGCCGTCGACGCACGCACCGTGCACGCACACCAAGGCGGGCGCATCGGACGATACATCCGGGCCGGCATACTCGCGGCAGGCAATCGTGGTGCCCGCATTTTCGACCGTAAAATCCATGTTGTGATCCTATCGTCAACGCCATCAGGCCGCACCGAGGTGCGACTTGGATAGTCTGGCGCCATGTTGCGCATACTTAAGTGCGTTTACTGTACCCGACTCGCACCCTTTCATGATAGGGTTCCGAAAACTCACCAGACTGCACAGTTTCGGCTTAGACAACAGTGTCCAGACCCGCGATTGGCACGGGGGCCAATGCTATGCTTAAGTGCAACTGTCCCGAGGAGCATATGCCTATGTCTACGTTTTTGAATGCCAGCCCCATCTTTGGGCCCGTCCGCAGCCGACGCCTTGGACTCTCGCTCGGCGTCAACATGATGCCTGCCAGCGGCAAGATTTGCACCTTTGACTGCATTTACTGCGAAAACGGACTCAACGCCGAACGCCCCTGCCACGAGCCACACAACACGGCTGCCGTGGTGCTCGACGCACTCGAAGCCAAACTACGCGAGATGACGGTCGAGGGTGAGCTGCCCGATGTAATCACGTTTGCCGGCAACGGCGAGCCCACCGCCGCACCGGAGTTCCCGCAGGCTATTGCCGGCGCTGTCGCGCTTCGCGACCAGTTGGCCCCGAACACCAAGATTGCCGTGCTTTCCAACGGCACGCGCGCCGACCGTCCCCAGGTGCATGATGCGCTCATGATGGTCGACGACAACATCCTCAAGCTCGATACGGTCGATCCGGCATTTATCCAGCTGCTCGACCAGCCCGTTGGTCCCTACGACGTCGAGCACCAGATCGAGACGTTCGCGAGCTTTGACGGTCACGTTATCATTCAGACGATCTTTTTGACCGGTGAGTATCAGGGCAAGCCCATCGACAACACCGGCGAGGAGTACGTTGCCCCCTGGCTCGCGGCGCTTGAGCGCATTCGTCCGCAGGAGGCGACCATCTACACGGTGGCGCGCGAGACACCAGTCGCCGGCCTTGCTAAAGCGGCTCCCGAGGCGCTCGACGCGATTGCCACACGCGTGCGCGCCCTCGGCATCCCCTGCCAGGTGAGTTACTAGCACCCGTCTGCCCAAGAGCAGCTAATTTGGGACGGGGCTTTTTTGACTGCTTTTGGGAGCGATATGGGCGGCGCAAGGCCGCGCGGACAAAAGCAGTCAAAAAAGCCCCGTCCCAAATTAGCTGCTCTGCGGGTGGGCTATACTAGCTGCGAATGAAAGGAAGTTAGCCATGTTTGACAATGGACCCGTGCCTGGCCGCAACGACGCTTGCTGGTGCGGCAGCGGCAAAAAATACAAGAAATGTCACAGCTCCTTTGATGAGCGCCTCGAGCGCCTGTGGGAAGAGGGCTGGAACGTCCTGCCCCGCACGCTCTATAAGACGCCTGCCGATATCGAGGGCATCAAGCGCTCGGCCGCCATCAACGTGGGCGTGCTCGATTATGTGGGTGAGCATATCGCCGCGGGCATGACCACCAACCAGATCGACCAGATGATCTACGACTACACCGTCGAGCATAGTGGAACGCCGGCCGACCTCAACTACGAGGGCTACCCCAAGAGCGTGTGTACCTCGATCAATGACGTAGTCTGCCACGGCATTCCCTGCGATACGGACGTACTGCACGAGGGCGACATCATCAACGTGGACTGCTCAACGATCTTAGACGGCTATTTTAGCGACTCGAGCCGCATGTTCTGCATCGGCAAGGTCTCGGCCGAGCGCCAGCGCTTGGTCGACGTCACCCGCGCCAGCGTGGAGGCGGGTCTGGCAGCCGTCAAGCCATGGCTGCCGCTCTCCGTGATGGCCGAGGCCGTACAAAAGACGGTCGAGGACGCCGGCTTTAGCGTGGTGCGCGAGTACGGTGGCCACGGCATTGGCAAGGAGTTCCACGAGGACCCGTTTGTGGGCTTTACCACCGAGGCGCCCGACGTGGACACTATCATGGTTCCGGGCATGGTCTTTACTATCGAGCCCATGGTCAACGCCGGAGCACCCGACATTAAGATTAGCAAGGGCGATGGGTGGTGCGTGCGCACCAAGGACGGCAGCGACTCGGCCCAGTGCGAGGTACAGCTCGTGGTGACCGAGGACGGCTACGAGCTGCTGAGCTGGTAGCCGTAGATGCGCCGGATGCTGACGGGCACGCTCGTCTTACATCCGGCGTTTTATTTGAACGTTTTGCCTGATAAAACCTGCCAAAATAAACCTGTCCCTTTTTGGCAGGTTGAGCGGAGAGGAATGCTTGTGAACATCCTGGTTTTGCTGCCCGTCAACGACCGCCATCGTGCAATTCTTGAGTCGAGCGCTCCGGGCGAGGATTTTATCTACACGAGCGCCGGCGATATCACGCGCGAACAGGTCGCCGATGCCGACGTGATCCTGGGCAACATCGACCCTGACATGCTCACGGCATGCGACCATCTCCAGCTGTTGCAATTGCAGACCGCCGGCTATGACGACTACCTTGCCGCCGGCACCGTGCCGGCTGAAGCCAAGCTGTCTTGCTCGATCGGCGCCTACGGTCAGGCCGTGAGCGAGCACATGTTTGCCATGGTCCTTTCCATGATGAAGCGCCTGCCCGGCTATCACGACTTGCAGCGCGAGCATCGCTGGGAGGATTTGGGGCCGGTCACCTCGCTCAAAAACGCCAACGTGCTGGTGCTGGGCGCAGGCGATATCGGCGGCCACTTTGCCACGCTCTGCCGCAGCATGGGTGCGCATGTCCGCGGCATCAAGCGCCATCCGCTCGTCTACCCCATTGTGTTTGAGGACATGGACGGCATGGATGCCCTGTCTGAGCGCCTGGCAGAGGCCGACATCGTCGCATCCTTTATGCCCAGCACGCCCGAGACCCGCGGTCTGGCGAACGCCGAGTTCTTCGCCGCGATGAAACCGGGCGCGTTCTTTGCCAACGGCGGCCGCGGCGATCTTGTGGTCGCCGACGACCTGGTTGCCGCTCTGGAATCGGGACATCTCGCCGGCGCCGCGGTCGACGTCACCGATCCCGAGCCGCTGCCCGCCACAAGCCCGCTGTGGGATGCACCCAACATGCTCATCACGCCGCACGTCTCGGGTTGGTTCCACCTGGCCGCCACGCTCAATAACGTGGTCGACATCGCCGCGGAGAATCTGCGTCACCTGCTGGCCGGCGAAACTTTACGTTGTTGGATTGAGCATTAGATTGTTCCGGCGTTTTACCAAACGCCGGAACCCCTCGACGCTGCGAGCCCGCCGTTTGGCCAATCTGCCGTTCAATTTCAAAGGCGCGACCAGAAGGTCAGCGCCTCTTCATTTCACGGCACCTTGGCTCAAACGGCGGGCTCTCGCTGACTTTTGCTCTACCTGCGGCGGTTCCGCTGGCGTCGGCTTCATCTGCAAGCCTTAGCAGCTCCGTCTTACCGTTGACATTGCGGCATTTGCCCAGATAAAACCTGCCAAAATAAACCCGTCCTTTTTTGGCAGGTTTTAAAGCTCCACACTTTCGGCACCGTTGATGTTTAGGTCGCGCTCGTAGAAAGCCGTGAGGGCACGGATCGCGTACATCACGTCGCGCACGCCACCGGTCTCGTAGCTCGAGTGCATGGCCAGCTGCGGCAGGCCCACGTCCACGGCGTGCATGCTCGCCTGCATATTGGACAGATTGCCGAGCGTGGAGCCACCCGCCATATCGCTCTTGTTGGCAAAGGCTTGCGTGGGCACGTCTGCGTCATCGCAGATGGCCTGGAACACTGCGCGGCTAAAGGCATCGGTGCAGTAGTGCTGGTTGGCGGCTTCCTTGATGACGATACCGCCGTTGAGCACGACCTGGTTGTGGGCATCGCACTTTTCGGCGTGGTTGGGATGCACGGCGTGCGCGTTGTCGCAGCTCACGAGCATCGAGGCGGCAAGCGCACGGTGGTACGACTCGTCATCAAAGCCCAGCGACCCGTTAATGCGACGCAACGCATCGGCCAAGAACGTCGACATGGCGCCCTGCTTGGTCTCGGAGCCAACTTCCTCGTTGTCGAAGCAGCAAAAGACCGAGATGTCATGCGCATTCTCGGCGCCCAAAAATGCCTGCAGCGAGGTGTAGGCGCAGGCTAGGTCGTCGAGCTTGGGCGTCGAGATAAACTCGTCGGCCCAGCCCCAAATGCGCGCGTCCTGACGATTGACCAGAAACAGATCGCGGCCCAGAATCTGCTCGGGCTCGACGTCCAGTTCGTCGGCGATCAGAGCATCAAAGTCGCCCTGCTTAAGCTCGCCGGCGCTGATGAGCGGGCACAAGTCGACGGCGCGGTTGGGTGCAAAGCCCTCATTGACGCCACGGTTCATATGGATAGCAAGGCTCGGAATGATAGCGACCTCGCGCTCGGTGGCAAGCAGGCGGCTCTCAATACGGCCGCCCTCGCGCACCAGCACGCGTCCAGCCAGCGCCAACGGGCGATCGAACCAGGTGTAGTCGATCATGCCGCCGTAGGCCTCGGTGTTCAGGCGCAGCGTCTCGCCCGCGCCGTCAAGCTCGGGCACGGCCTTGACCTTAAACGTCGGAGAATCGCTGTGCGACGCCGTGAGCTGAAAATGATAGTCGCCGGCAACGCCGTCCTCGCCCCACGTCGCGGCCAGGTCCTCGCCCACCTTAAAGGCGATAACGCTCGAGGTGTTGCGCTGCGTGTAATAACGCCCGCCCGGCTCGATGTCCCATGCCGCGTTCTCGGGCAGGTAGGTAAAGCCCGCCTCGTCGAGCTCGGCCATAATGGTCGCTGCCGTATGGAACATGCTGGGGCACGCCTCGATAAAGTCGATAAGGTCGTTGGCGGCCTCGATATCGTCGGCCGTCACATGCGCGCGCTCGGGCGTTTCCTGATCCGTCATGCTCTCCCCTTTCGCTGGGTTGATGGTCCCCTCCAGCATACCCCGCCACGCCAGCGCCGCACTCTTCATTCCATGTTTAATCCCGTGCCACTCACCAGGTTGAGCCATCATGCCCGCGCTCCTTTTGCGATAATTACGCTAACAGGACGAGAGGAGCCGTCATGAAGCCACGTAACATTGCCATCGCCTGCGGTGTCGCGGGAGTCGCCGTCGGCCTTGCCGCTGCCACCGGTATCCTTTACCGCAAGCAAATCAAGTCCGCCGCGTCGCTCAAACGCTTGACCGGCTACGCGGATGGCTATGACCTGTACGCAATCGACATCGCCTACGACTACGATCTTGATCGCATCATCGCCGCTGGCGTGCGCGACGACCAGGCCTACATCGATGCCGTGGTGGCGCAGGTGCTGCCCGGTGTGCCGGCACATGTCCAGGCTCCCCAGTTTGCCTGCAGCGCTTTTGTCGCCGTAGATGCCGAAGGCCGCGTGCGCACCGGTCGCAATTACGACTTTAAGGACGACACCTCGGCGCTGCTGGTGCGCAATCACCCACGCGGCGGCTATACCTCCATCGGGTTTGCCGCCCTTAACAACCTGGGCGATAACACTCCGCTTGACTCCGTCGCCGGACGCGCCGCCGCACTCATGGGTCCGTTTGCCCAGCTCGACGGTGTTAACGAATGCGGCGTGTCCGTTGCCGTACTCACCCTGGATTCCAAGCCCTGTGACCAGGACACGCAACGCCCTGTCATCAATACCTCGCTCGCCATCCGTCTGGTGCTCGACCGTGCCGCCACCACGCAAGAAGCTGTCGACCTGCTTTCCGCCTACGACATGCACGCCATGGCAGGACGCGATTATCACTTCTTTATCAACGACGCCACCGGTGACGCGCGCGTAGCAGAGTGGGATCCGCACGATCCGGACCGCGCTTTCAAATCGACTCCTGTACGCCAGGTTACGAACTTCTACCCCTGCTATGGCGACGAAGTGCTGCCCAACCAAAAGAACGGCGAGCTGGGCCATGGTAAAGAGCGCGCCGTCGCAATTGCCGATGTCCTTGACGCCCATGTCGGTGCCCAGGACGAAACGATTGCCTGGGAAGCCCTGCGCGCCGCAGCGCAAGAGCCCAATCCGGAAGACATCACCAGCAATACGCAATGGTCGGTCGTCTTTGACAATACCGAACCCGCCGCCGCTATTACGCTGCGCCGCCACTGGGGCGACGTCGACGCCTTCGCACTGTAAGGAGCCAGGCCCGTCGACCTTACGCTCGCCTGACGTTGTTTACATTTCTATACGCTTGAGCTAACACGTTTTACCCCCGTATCAACAGTGTGCGGGGGTAAACTTATGCGCATGTTATAACTTGCCCGGAAGGATTCATCATGCTTAGGATCGGTCTTCTTACCAGCGGCGGCGACTGTCAGGCGCTCAACGCCACCATGCGCGGCATCGTCAAAACGCTTATGACCAATAGCGAAGAACCTATCGAGATCTATGGTTTTGAGGACGGCTACCAGGGCCTTATCTACAGCAGGTTCCGCGTCATGACGCCCGCCGATTTCAGCGGCATCCTCACCCGCGGCGGCACCATTTTGGGCACGAGCCGCACGCCGTTCAAGCGCCTGGACATTCCCGAGGCCGACGGTGTCGAGAAGGTGCCCGCGATGGTCCACACCTATCACAAGCTGCAACTCGACTGCCTGTTTATGCTGGGCGGCAACGGCTCCACCAAGACCGCCAACCGCCTGCGCGAAGAGGGCCTCAACGTTATCGCTCTGCCCAAGACCATCGATAACGACACCTGGGGCACCGAAATGACGTTTGGCTTTACGAGCGCCATCGACGTCGCCACCAAGTGCATCGACGACATCCACACCACCGCCTCGAGTCACGGCCGCGTGTTCGTTATCGAGATCATGGGCCACAAGGTTGGCTGGATCCCGCTGTACGCCGGCGTCGCGGGCGGCGCGGACGTCATCCTGATTCCCGAGATTCCCTACGACATGGGTAACGTCATCAAGACCATCGAGCATCGCATGGAGACCGGCAGCCGCTTTACGATCGTGGCCGTCGCCGAGGGCGCTATCTCCAAGGAGGACGCGGCGCTGCCCAAGAAGGAGTACAAGAAGAAGCTCGCCGAGCGCACGAGTCCGTCGATTGTCTACGACATTGCCAAGGAAATCGAGGCCAAGACCGGTCGCGAGACCCGCGTCGCCATCCCCGGCCACACGCAGCGCGGCGGTCAGCCCGACGCCCAGGACCGCATCTTTGCGACCCAGTGCGGCGTTGAGGCGGCACTGGGCTGCCTACGCGGCGAGTTTGGCTACATGATTGCCCTGCGTGACGGCAAGATGTGCCACATGCCGCTCGAGGAGGTCGCCGGCAAGCTCAAGTTTGTCGATCCCCAGAGCGACCTGGTACGCGAGGCCAAGGCGCTGGGCATCAGCTTCGGCGACGAATAGCCTCGGCCGAAATCCATCCCATCGGGCCCTCCGACCCCGCCCGACGTATTTCGATTTGGCTCCTCCCTTGACTCCGTCAAAGGTCGCCAATCGAAATCGTCGGTCGGGGTCGGAGGGCCCTGCGTTTACATGCTCGCCGAGGCTATTCGTCTTCTTGCTGCGGGTGCCTAGGGCAGGAGGCGCCGTGCATTTTTGGGAGTTTTCAGCAGCCGAGGGTGCCAGCATACTGAATTTTGGGCGAAAGGCAGGCGCCATGGGCCGCATCTTGTAAAAACGAGCGGCTCTTGAGGCGTTGGGAGCTCAGAATCAGGGCTTTCAGCGCAGTTTTGTGCGCCCGCTCCCATACTCGTGGACTCCGGAATGCTGAATTCTCCGGAATTTGCACGCCGCCTCTGGGGGTACCTGCGGGCAAAAAGCAACCGCCCCGCCAAAATATGCATTCTGCGGGGCGGTTTATGCAATAAAGCGACTGCGGCACGTCACAGCTCGCTACAACTTGAATCCAAGAACAGGTTACTCGGCGCTCTTGAGGGCACCGACCATGTCAATCTTGTTGAGGGTACGGTTGGTGGCGAGGTTGACGATAAACGTAAAGCCAAACGAAAGCACCACAGCGAGCACGAAACTCAGCGGCTCGACCTCAACATCAAAGTACAGCGACGGCATCTGAAGAACGTACGTAAAGCTCTCGGCAAGCAGGCCACCCAGCGGCACGCCCAGTGCGGTGCCAATCGCCGTAAGGATCAACGTCTCCTTATTGACGTAGTGGTGCACCTCGCCACGGCGGAAGCCCAGCACCTTGATGGTCGCCAGCTCGCGTTCGCGCTCCGAAATATTCGTATTAGACAGCGTAAACACCACCACAAACGACAGGCACGCCGCCATAAAGGTCACAAGCACTACGACCGAATTGATAATCGTAAAGTTCGACTCATAGTTCTCCCAATGCTCGGCCGTACTCGAAATCGTAAGCCAACCGTCACTCTTAAGCTTCTTGCTAAACGCAATCTGGTCGGCCGACGAGCCCTTAAGCAGCACAAAGATGCCGTTAAGACGCGCGCTTCGGCCGAACGCGCGCTCATAGGTGCCCTGCGTCATATAAAGTGTGTTGCCCAAATAATTAAGCGAGATATCGCTAACCTTGACCTTGGTAACATTGAGCGACGAATCCTGGACCTGCGCCGTATCGCCCGGCTGAATCCCCAGCACCAGCTGTGAACTCTTGCTTAAATACACGTCCCCGTCACGCAGGGCGAGCGGTTCTTTGGACTCATCCTCCAGGCGCACGTAATCGCCCAAGTCACCCGTGCGGTCGTCGGGCACCACGATGAGCTGTACGGTCTCGCTCCTACCGCCAAACGTAAAGGTGACGTTGTCGGTCATAATCGGCAGGGTCGAGGTCACGCGTACGCCGGAGTCGCTGGCCGCGCTACGCTCTTCCAGCGCCGCACACGTCTGAGCATAGTCATCGGGATTGGCGACCGCCAGCAAGTCATAGCGCGTGATATGCCCATACTGTTTGGGCGAAAGCGCCACCGACGTATCGCGGATGCCCATACCGCAGATCACGAGCGCCGTGCAGCCGGCGATACCGAAGATGGTCATAAAGGCACGTTTTTTGTAGCGGAACAGGTTACGCGCTGCCACCTTGTTCAAAAAGCCCATGCGGCGCCAAATAAAGCCGATGCGCTCAAGCAAGATGCGCGAGCCGGCTCGCGGGGCCTTGGGACGCATAAGCGAGGCTGGGGTCTCGGCCATCTCGTGGCGGCAGGCGATAATCGTGGCACCCACCACGCCCACGGTAAACAGCGCCACCGAGACGATCGAGGACACGATGTCGTACGAAAGCAGCATCTGGGGCAGTGAGTACATGTCGTCGAACACCGTAAACAGGAACAGCGGCAACCCCACAAATCCGATGATGTTGCCGAGTACGCCGCCGAACAGACATGCCCACAGCGAGTAGTCCACGTATTTGGACAGGATTCGCCCGCGTGAATAGCCGAGCGCCTTGTACAGGCCAATGAGCGTGCGCTCCTCCTCGACCATACGAGTGGCGGTGGTAAGGCTGATGAGTACGGCTACGACAAAGAAAATAAATGGGAAAACCGTGGCGATGGCCTCAATCGAAGAGCTGTCGCTCTCGACGCTTGAGTAGCTTGCGATGTTACCGCGATCCTGGATGTACCAAGTGCATTCGCCCAGATCGGAAAGCTCGGCGCGTGCATCGGCAAACTGCTGGTCGGTGGCGGCGCGGCGCTGGTCCAAATCGGCCTGAGCCCGAGCGCGCTCCTCACTGCCCTGGGGCATGCGGTTGATGTTGTCCTGCTCAATCCCAAAGAGCATATTCGCCTGGCGCTCGGAGGCATCCAAGCTTGCCGGCGCGTCGACCGTCAGCTCTTGGGCGCGCACCTTCTCACGCTCGTCGCGAATCTTCTCGATATTACCCTTGACCTCGTTGATCTTTGTCGTGTAGGCATCTGAATAGGAGTTGAGGCTCTTGGCTCCCTCGACGATCACGTGGACCGCGGAGTAGGAAGAAGATGTCGCGGCATCCTCGCTCACATAGAACTTATAGTCCGCAGCCGAAGCAGCGCGAAAGGCGTTGACTGTCGAGTCGGAGCTCACATCAGTAGGATCGAGGACCTCGGCCGTAATGGTGTAATCACCCGCGGCAAACTGGTCCTTGGCGCTTTGGTTCGACGAGCTCGCGTCATTGGCGGCAAAACTCACCGTGTCGCCGAGCTTTTTGCCCGAAGCCTTCAGGAACTTCGAAGTCACCGCGACCTCGCCGGCGCTCTCGGGCAAATCGCCGCTCACCAGCACCGGTTGATCGATATTCTTCCTGGAAAGGCTCTGCACGACTACACGCTCGCGCGTGGTACCCACGGCGGTGTAGGCGGTCTCGGTGTAGATGCCCTCGGCCGTCTCGACGCCGTCGACCTCTTGAATGGCCGCAAGATCGTCGCGCGTAAGGCCATAGGTCGACTGCACGTTAATGTCATAGACATTCTGCTGGTCAAAATAGACGTCGACCGAATCGCGAAGATCCTCGCAGCCCGCCTTAAGACCGCACATCACGCTCACGCCGAGCGCGGTAATGACCACGATAGATAGGAAGCGCTTAAGACTGCCTCGGATTGTGCGGGAGATGCCACGGCGAAAAACCGTCGGCGCCATATCATTTGAGCTTTGAGCGGTACGGTAGGTCGCGAACTCCCGATCGTGACCCACGTGCTCCGTATCGTGGTTTTGGCTGTTTTGGCGATCTTGGTCCATGGGCGCTACCACTCGATCGTCTCGATAGGCACGGGATTTTGCTGGACCGTCTCGCTCTCCACACGACCGCTCTTAAAGCAGATCAGGCGATCGGCCATGGGCGCGAGCGCGGAGTTGTGCGTGATGATGATGACCGTAATGCCCTGCTTGCGGCAGGTATCCTGCAGCAGCTGCAAAATCTGCTTGCCGGTTTTGTAGTCGAGGGCACCCGTGGGCTCATCGCACAGGAGCAGCTTGGGGTTCTTGGCCAGTGCGCGGGCGATGGACACGCGCTGCTGCTCGCCGCCCGAAAGCTGCGCGGGGAAGTTGGCGAGGCGCTCGCCCAGGCCAACCTGGCGAAGCGTTTGCTCGGCATCGAACGAATCGGGGCAGATTTGCGCCGCAAGCTCGACGTTTTCGAGCGCCGTCAGGTTGGGAACCAGGTTATAGAACTGGAAGACAAAGCCGACGTCGGCGCGGCGGTATTCCACGAGCTGCGCCTCATTGGCGGAACTCACGTCGCGCCCATCCACCGTTACGGTGCCGGAAGTCGCCGTATCCATGCCGCCCAGAATGTTGAGCGCCGTGGTCTTGCCGGCACCCGAAGCACCCAAAATGATGGCGAGCTCGCCACGCTCGACCGTAAAGCTCGCGCCGTCCAGCGCGTGAATGCGGGCATCACCCTCGCCGTATGCTTTGACGACGTCTTTGAATTCGATATAAGCCATCGATTAATTCCCATCTGGTCGGATAACTCTTTAGTATTACCCATTTCGCACCGACCAAAAAGGGACAGGTTTATTTTGGCAGGTTTTATATGGGGAAACGAGGGTGCGGGCAGGCACCAGGACTGTCCACGGCAACCATTTGACCCAAACCGTATCCACCGCTATGATGCCACTGCGGAATGAATGTCTCCGTTGGGTGCGCCAGCCAAGCTGCCGCGTTACCCTAAACCGCCTTGTTGCTGATGACTTCTGCTGTTACGTGATGCCCCTAGGCATCACGCTGCGGCAGGAGTCTTTTTTGTTTTGGAGGAGAAGTGTCGGAAAGCAGCGCATCGAGCAGAATCAAACGTCTGCTCAACACCTATAGCGGTCTTGTGCTTATGGGTGCCGTCGGAATCCCCGTCGGTATCATCGTTGGCGCCATCTGCGCGCTCTTTGGACGCGTGCTTTTGGCGATCGGCGCCTTCCGCGACGAGCACATCACCCTGCTCCTCCCCTTCCTCGCCCTTATGGGCCTTGCCATCGTGTTTGCCTACCGCGCTTGGGGCAAGGGCACCGACCGCGGCATGAGCCTGGTATTCGACGTAGGCCACGGGCGTGAGGACGCCATCTCGCCGCGCTTGGTGCCGCTCATTATGCTGAGCACGTGGGGGACGCACCTCTTTGGCGGCAGTGCGGGACGCGAGGGTGTGGCCGTGCAGATCGGTGCAACCGTCTCACATTGGATCGGCCGACGTCTACCTTTCCGAGACCCCGGCAACACGTTTTTGCTTATCGGCATGGCCGCCGGCTTTGCCGGGCTCTTTCGAACGCCCCTTGCTGCCACGGTCTTTGCTATCGAAGTACTGGTCGCAGGACGCATGGAATACCGCGCGCTGTTTCCCGCGCTTACAGCCTCGCTCGCCGCAAGTATGGCCTCCGGTGTCCTGGGACTCGAGAAGTTCGAGGTCGCCGTTGTCGCCTCATGCGCGCTTGACCTCCCCGGTCTTGGACGGCTTGCGGTACTAGGCATCGCGTTTGGTATGGTAGGTGGAGCTTTTGCCTGGTGCCTTGCCCATACCAAGACCCTTGCGGCGCGGCTGCTCCCCAACCCCTATGCGCGCATCGCCGCTATCGGCATCGCGCTATCGGCGATTCTGTTCGCACTGTGGCAGGGTCGATACTGCGGCCTTGGCACCAACCTGATATCGGCGGCGCTCAACGGTAACGGTAAGGTCACCATCATGCCTTGGGACTGGGCGCTCAAATTCGTACTCACCATCGCCACACTTGCCGCAGGATATCAGGGTGGTGAGGTGACGCCGCTGTTTTCCATCGGAGCCAGCCTGGGTGTCGTACTCGCCGGGATTCTCGGCATGCCCGCCGAGTTCTGCGCCGCGCTGGGCTACGCAGCCGTCTTTGGCAGCGCCACCAATACGCTGCTCGCACCCATCCTTATTGGCTGCGAAGTCTTCGGCTTTGGTAATCTGCCGATGTTCTTTATTGTCTGCGTCGTGGCTTACCTGTTCAACATGGATAAGTCGATCTACGCCCTGCAAGAGCGAGCGTAGAAAGATGTCCAAGCAGGTGGTCTCAACCGGAAACGGCGTCCCACTCTGAGGCTGTATTCCGGGACACGGTTTCCGCTTGGGACGCCATTCGGAAAGCGCATCCCGCTTTAAAACGGAATTCCGGGACGTGGTTTCCGTCTGAGTCTCCATTCGGAAAGCGTGTCCCGTTCTTTCACGGCATCTTGGCTATGCAAAGTGCTCGAACGCTAGTCCTCGTACGCGCCCTCAAGCCGAAGCAGCCACTCCTTGCGATCGAGCCCGCCGGCATATCCGTTAAGCGAGCCGTCGGCGGCAACCACGCGATGGCACGGCACGATAATCGAAATAGGGTTGCGAGCGACCGCAGCTCCCACCGCACGAGGAGACACAACGGGGTCCTCGTTCCCCGGCACCCGATGGCGGGCGGCGACACGAGCCGCAATCTCGCCATACGTGGCGACCTCGCCACGCGGAATAGAAAGCAGCTCAAACCAGACTTCACGCTGAAACGCCGTACCGATCATATGCAACGGCGGCGTATACAGAGGCTCCTGCCCTGCAAAATAAGCATTCAGCCAAGCCCACGAACGCTCAAGCACCGAAGAAGCCGCACCATGAGCCGGACTCGCCGACGACATGCCACCAGCACCGGAAACCGCATCGGCCCCTTCAACATGTTCGGAGTCTTCCCGGAGAAGCGTGGAGCCAAAGTGCTCCTGCCCCTCAAACCAAAGCCCCGTCAGGCCGCGGCCATCAGCGGCAAGCAGGATTTCGCCCAAAGGCGAAGCAAACGTCGTCGTGACCACCAGCGGCTCCTTTCAAAACTCCGCACCATAATACCGCGAATTGTGCAGACAACCTGTCTGATACGCCCGGGCAGGCTCGTAATTGTTTAAGCGAGGCCGCTTTCCCCAATCAAGCGGAGAAGACGCGGGGCTTCGACGCCAGAGCGGTACCCATGCCAGCTGAGCTCTAATACTTTTCCCGAGAAGTGAACGAGTAAAAACGAGGCCCCGGAGCATCCACACTTTTTGATTACAAAACCGCAGGATTCGCGCAGCAAAGCCGCAGGAAATAGCGGTCAAAATATGTCAATGCTTCGGGGGTCCAAAATAGGTCGTTCACTTCTCGGGAAAAGTATTCAACTTCAATTCACCCCAACCCCAAAGTCACCTCAGGCAGCAGGCGCGAAGCGCCGCAGCTGCCGTCACGGACCCGCAGTCCCCAAAGGAGACAGGCGCAAAGCGCCGAGGCCGCCGCCGGGACCAGGGCCCGCAACGGCCACGCGCCCTCACATCAGCCCAGCGGCCCCAACCAACAACGGCCCCATCGCAGGCCGCTCGCAGCCGAGTCACCGCAGGCGGGGCCGGGCTCAGCTTTCAGAACACTCCGCAGACCAGTGCGGCGCCTTGTCCGCGGCTCCGAAGGAGCAGGACAAGGC